>JAEZGT010000244.1 GCA_023416875.1 Pseudomonadota bacterium | reverse complement strand
CCGCCAAGTTGATGATGCAAGCGGCGGAGGCAAAACCAGTCACCAGGTGGAGATTAAAGCCCCAGATCCCCAGGCAGAAACTGTAAAGCGCGGTATCGATCAGAAGATTGCGATTGGCGTTGCGGCGCAGCTCGGGCTGGAAGTGGAGCAGCGGGGCGTATATAAACGCCTGAAAACCCACCAGCGACCACAGCCAGGGATTATCCAGCCCCCAAAACAGTGAGATATGGATCAATACTGCGATAGTGCAGGTGCCGAGGCGAATGACAAAATTCGATTTGGTTTCGAAAATTTTTGGGGTGGTGCCCAGTGCCGTATGGGTCATGGCGCGTCCTTTGTGGAGCCCGGCGTAATCCTCGGAGTATAGCAAAGGGGCTTCCTCGGGCTTTTCCTGAGCAGAAAAGTGTCCGCAGCCGCCGCGTATGTGCAGCGATGCTTGGAAAAAGCTTATTCTTATGCCAAAACCAAAACATTTTTTTGCAGAAGGTCGAGCAGAAGCGGCTTGCCAAAATCCTGCAGCGCCTGATGATTAGCCTCCGGCAGTAATTCGGCGAGTGTGGTGATAACGGCGTTCGGATGTGCGGGCGCTTGCTGCAGAATCTGCAAAAGGGCAGCCGTCATCGCATTGATTTCCATAAATTCAACACGGTGATCATAACGGCGATACACCAATAAAAATGTCGCCGTTGCCTCTGCCGGAATAAAAGACTTACTGATCTGGTGAACGGGCCACTGATATTGCAAATTTTGCAGGGTTGGATTAACCCGCAAAATATAATCATCACCGGTTGGTGTTTGACTGTGAGGCACTCTTGCGGGGTGGGTATCAGCTTCCAACTCACGCCATTCGTAATCCAGTAATTCGCCAAACCAATTGCCAACGGTGTGCGTTGATGTACTCGCTATATATTGCACAAACTCCCAAGGAATATGGCTGAAGTAAGGCGTATGGCATTGCCAGTCGCGATAGAAATCGCGGTTCAATTGGCGCCATCTGTTTTCGTCAAGCAGTGAGCGGGCGACGGGAAAGCAGCGATCGAGAAATCCGCAGACATTTTTAAACAGCAACTCCTCGTAAACTTGACTGCGCCTTGCAGGAATATCCGCCACAAGTGTATTTTCGGCAGGTGCGCGCAAATGCCGGCTGTAGTGATCCTGGAAATTATGTAACAGTGCAGGGGGCGAGGGTTCGTCAATTTTCATGATTGCGCTGCGACGCGATTGCTCATCTGCCGACGTTGAATTACCCGTATCTGCTCCATTTCCGCGAACAGTTCGGAAAGCGCGGGGAAATTAAAGTCGCGTTCCAAGCAGATGGGCGGGTAGGGGGCTTGCGTATCCATCAAGTTGTACGCGGTTTCCAGCAGTGACCATACGGCATCAATAACGGCGGCTCCGTGGGTATCCACAATCAAACCATCGTCCTCCACATAATGACCGGCGATGTGCATATAACGGGTTTTCGCCAGCGGCAGGCCTTGCATATAGGCGATGGGATCAAAACCGAAATTCTGACTGTTCACAAAAATATTGTTGATGTCCAGGTGTAGGAAGCAGCCGCTTTCCTCCACAATAGCGGCGATAAATTCCTGCTCCGACATGTGTGATCCCGGCGGTGAAAAATAGTAAGAGGCATTTTCCAGGCCGATCGGCATCTGCAAAATATCCTGCACCTGTTTGACGCGCTGACTTACCCATTTCACGGCTTCGTCCGTACAGGGAATTGGCAGAAGATCGTAAAGGTGCCCGTTGCGACTGCACCAGGATAAATGTTCGGTATAAAGCGTTATATTGTGCTCCGCCATAAATCGGCGGATGTCGCGGAGCAGTGTGATATCCAGCGGGTCAACACTGCCGATGGACAGCGAAAGTCCGTGGCAAGTAAAAGGAAAGCGCTCGGTAAATTCATGTAAAGTGGCCGCATAGCGGCCGCCGGTATGAATCCAGTTTTCCGGTGCGATCTCGAAAAAATCGACAGTGGAAAGATCCCGCTGACGCAGGTCGCCCAGCATTTTGCGACGAAAGCCAAGACCAACGCCTGTGAGAGGTTGTTTCATGTCCCGGAGACCGCAGGTTCAGCAGGTGGCCCGGCGGGCCACCCTTGGTGAAAATCAGGTGGAACTGGCTTCACCGCACTTGCCTTCACCGCATTTTCCGTCACCTTTTTTCTCGTCTTTTTCTTCACCGCATTTGCCTTCGCCACACTTACCTTCGCAACATTTGCCGTCAGCCTTTTTATCTTCGTGTTTGCCATCATGGGCGCCACCGCATTTGCCTTCACCGCATTTTCCTTCTTTGGATTTGCTGTCCGCGAGCTGGTAGCCCTGCTTGAGGGTCACGGCTTCAAAAGGATTTTCGGCGGCGCTCAAAGTGGCGGAAGTCATTGCCAGAACAGAACCAAGGGCAATAGAAGTTAATACAGTCGGTTTCATCTTGTTTATTCCTGAAAAGTTATGAATTCCCAATAAGGGATCACCTAGGGACTGCTTATAAATTGAGCAGAACTGGCCAGCCAGGTCATGCGAAGCACGACCTGGCCCGTTGGACCTGTTTCGCTGCCAAAGATTACACAGACACTAATAGGATTGCATGAATTTTGTGAAATCAAACAAGCACGCTGGCAATCATTGAGATCTGCTCTAGATTTACTAAATGGCCAATGAGTTGAGCTGTCGGGGAAGGCACTTCGCAAAAGGGTAGCTCAGACAGACTGCCTAAAAATTGATCGACCATTGTCCAATGCATAAACAGAGCTTGACCTTCAGGCGCCTCAAATAACACACCAAATATCTGGGCAAACATGAAACCCACTCACACGCTGAAATTG
>JAEZGT010000197.1 GCA_023416875.1 Pseudomonadota bacterium | reverse complement strand
CAGCAACCCTACGCTGTGTTGGTTTGGGTAATCGGGATGGACAGTCTTGCTAGTTTGAACAGCTGGCACCGCTGGCGTGAGCTGACGGACCTTGCGAACCTGTTGGTGATCAACCGGCCGGGGTGGCAAAAGCCGGAGTCCGGCGCTATTGCAGAATGGCTGCGCGAGAGGGAGTGCGCGGTGGAACAGTTCGGTGCGCGCGGCGGTGTGGCGTTTCTCGAGACTTCACCGGTGTCTATCTCATCCACCGCTCTGCGCCACCAACTGGCTTTGGGGGTTCCGGGCAAATACCTGGTTCCGGAACCGGTTTGCCAATACATCCGGTCCCACCAACTTTATTTATCCACTTAGTGAATCGACTTTTTATGAGTGCTGAATTGAACAAATTGATTATCGATGCCCTGGAAGACCTGAAAGGGCAAAAAATTGTTGAGCTGGATGTAACCCAGCTTACCGACGTGATGGACCACCTGATCATTGCCAACGGAACCTCCAATCGCCACGTAAAATCGTTGGCCAATAACGTCATTGAAGAACTCAAAACGTCGGGTCACAGACCTATCGGGATTGAGGGGCTTGATGTTGGTGAGTGGGTGTTGGTCGACTATGGCGATACCGTGGTTCACGTGATGCTGCAGGCCACCCGCGACTTTTACGAATTGGAAAAACTCTGGTCGAAGGTACCGGCGCATCGCTCCGAAGAACGTTTGCGCTGATCCGCGAGCGTTTTGATCGATGAAGGTGCAATTGATTGCGGTGGGTACGCGCATGCCTTCCTGGGTACAGACCGGCTATGACGAATACGCCAAGCGTTTGCCGAAGGAACTCGCGCCGCAACTGTTGGAAATTCCCCTTGGGAATCGCGCTAAAAATGGCAGCACGCAGGATGCGATGCGACAGGAGGGGGAAGCCATTTTGCAGGCGATACCCGCATCATCCACCATGATTGCCCTGGATGTGCAGGGCAAATCCTGGAGTACGGAGCAACTCGCCGAGCAGCTGGCGCGCTGGCGTATGGACGGGCGCAATCTTGCTTTCGTTATCGGTGGGCCGGACGGTTTCAATTCGCAATGTCTAGCCCGCGCGGACGCCCGCTGGTCCCTCTCCAATCTCACGCTGCCACATCCTTTGGTCAGAATATTGTTGATCGAGCAGCTCTACCGCGCCTGGACCATTCTGCAAAATCATCCCTACCACAAATAAACAGAGTTTTTTCTTCGGAACGTTCGTGCGGTTCGTTGGGTCAGATGAATTTCGTTGTGAACGCTGACGGCGGGTTTATTCCAGCGAATTTAACCGGCATACTCCGCGCGCTTGTCGCGCCGAAAATGAATTACTGATCAATACTTAGATGTCGTCCTTTATTCGGCAGGACTGACTCGATTCACTTGTGGTTATTCTTGCCTTTGAAATATGCCATTCCCCGATATCGATAACGATCATCGCCACTTGAAAGACATCAAGACGGAAACTCGTCTGGTGTGTTCACGCATTACGGTCGGTTTTGCTGTCGTGGTTTTGCTGTTCTTGGTGCTGATTTTCCGTTTCTACGATTTGCAGATTCTCGATTACGAAATCTACGCCACGCGCGCGGACAGCAATCGTATTCAGGTGCAGCCGGTGCCGCCCAATCGCGGTCTTATCTTTGATCGCAACGGTGTTTTATTAGCGGAAAACCGCCCCAGTTATACCCTGTCCATCGTCAAGGAGCGAACACCGGATCTGGAAAAAACCTTAAAAGCGCTCGCGGAACTGGTGGAAGTAGGCGAGGATGACCTGTCGAATTTCTACAAAGGTGTGAAGCAGCGCCGCCGCCCCTACGAATCCGTGCCGCTGCGCTACCACCTCACAGAAAATGAAATTGCCCGCATTGCCGTAAACGAATACGCGCTGGAAGGGGTGGAGGTTGAAGCGCAACTGGTGCGTTATTACCCCCACGGCGAACTTTTCGCCCACACCATAGGTTACGTGGGACGCATCAATGAACGCGAACTCGCCAGTTTTGATGAAGTGGCCTATCGTCGTTACAGCGGTACCCACACCATCGGCAAAATCGGCATCGAAAAATATTACGAGGATGAATTATTCGGCGAGGTTGGCTCGCAACACGTTGAGGTTAATGCGCATGGGCGGGTGTTGCGTACGCTTGAGCGCATAAATCCTTCGCCGGGCAAAGATCTGCATTTATACCTGGATATCGAACTGCAAAAAACCGCTGTCGATGCAATGGAGGGCAGGCGCGGGGCAGTGGTGGCGATTGAGGTGGCAACAGGCGGTGTGCTCGCTCTCGTCAGCACCCCGAGTTTTGATCCCAATCTTTTTGTGACGGGCATCAGTTACCAAAACTATAAAGCGCTAAATGAATCGCTGGATTTGCCGCTGCTCAATCGCACGATTCAAGGCCAATACCCGCCGGGCTCCACGTTGAAACCCATGTTCGGGGTTGGCGGTCTCGAAAGTGGAGTCGTCACGCCGCAATGGCGCATCCGCGATCCTGGTTTTTACAGACTTGAAAACAGTGATCGGCGCTATCGCGACTGGAAAAAATACGGCCACGGCAATCAGGTGGATTTGCGTCAGGCAATCGTCGAATCCTGCGATACCTATTTTTACGACCTCTCCGTGCGCATGGGTGTGGATCGTATGCATCCGCTGGGAGCGGCGTTTGGCCTCGGCGAGCGCACTGGCGTGGATATTCCCAGCGAACGCGCTGGCATTTGGCCGTCGCGTATCTGGAAGAAGGCTGTGCGGAATATGTCGTGGTTTCCCGGTGACAGTCTCAATATGAGTATTGGCCAGGGTGACGTGCTCACCACGCCCATGCAGCTCGGCGTGCTCACGGCAGGGCTGGCCGCGCGCGGTGTTATGCGTGAGCCGCGGGTGGTGGAATTTATCGGCGATAACAACACCGTTACGCCCCCGCGGACAACCTTTAAAGCCAGGGAGGAACACTGGGACTATGTGATTTCCGCGATGGAGGCTGTGGTGCATAGTCCACGGGGGACGGCCAAAATCAGCGGCAAAGACGCGACCTTCCATATGGCGGGTAAGACCGGCACCGCCCAGGTGGTCGGTATTGCGCAAGATGCGGTGTACGACCGCGACAAGGTGCATGAGCGCAATCGCGACCACGCACTCTTCATCGCGTTTGCTCCGGTGGAAAACCCGCAGGTGGCAATAGCCGTTGTCATCGAAAACGGCGAGCATGGTTCCAGCGCCGCTTCTCCGGTGGCGCGCAAGGTATTTGATACTTGGTTTGCCAGGGAAGCCGAGCGCCAGGCCAAGCGTGAGCAAGAAGCCTTGTTGGGGCTGACACCATGATTCAGAAAGGACAGGACTTCGTCCGGCGCCTACCGGATTCCAGCCACCATTTCAAAAGCGCCACGAGCATCTGGCGGATGATCCACTTGGACCCTTGGTTGCTGCTTGGCCTGCTGTTCATAAGCTGCTATGGCCTTGTGGTGCTATACAGCGCGAGCGGCCACAACCAATTCATGGTAAAGCGCCAGCTGGTTTTTTTTGCGTTGGGTTATGCCGCTATGTTCGC
>JAEZGT010000068.1 GCA_023416875.1 Pseudomonadota bacterium | reverse complement strand
TGCATTAATCCAGTAGACCCGCCACCTTCTCCATCAATGCCCATGTGATATCGCCTTTGGACGCAAATCTTCCATCATTGGCTGCAATAGCAATCACAGCATTTGATTTAGGTATAAGAACAAGCAGCGCATCCCAATGGCCATTAGAACCGTTGTGCCAGATTACTCGCCCATTTTCCCCTTCATCTGGATTGATTACCCAGCCGAAGCCATATTTATCCAAAACCCGTGTATGTAGTTTTTGGTAGGTTTCCGCTTGTAACAATTTGCCTTCGCCGCTTTCACCCATTAAATGATCATTACCGTAGATCAGCAGATCTTGCAGGCCAATATGAATTGAGCCAGCGGGACCGAGTACGGACACAGGATCGGAACCGGTGGATTTGATAAATCCTAGAAAACGTTTGTGACCGTGCGGTTGTTGTAGCTCTCCCGCCACTTTATGAGGGTGACCAAAGCCGCCACTTTTGATATGGAGAGGACTGAAGACTTCTTGCCGAATCAGGTCCTCCCAGGCCATTCCCGTAACTTTTTCGGCCATAAATCCGGCAAGAAGATATCCACCGTTGGAATAAATAAAGGCGCTGCCGGGCAATTCTGCCAGTTCTTTTTTTATAAACCTCGCAACCAACATTTCGCGTGCGGCTGCCCGCTCCTCACCTTCGGCATAATTGCGAAATAAAAATGAGAGCGGCGGCCGGAGACTGGCGGATGCACCAGACGTGTGAGTTAACAGTTGTTCTATGGTAATTGCAGACCAGCTTGCGCTGATATTCATGGAATCACCCAGGACTTCGCCAATGCTGGTATCCCAATTTATTAGCCCTCGCTCCACCAGCCGCGCGATGAGAGTAGCAGTAAAAGACTTGGTGATAGAACCGACATGCCAACTATCGTGAATCGTCACAGGCACACCACTTCGATATTTGCGCTCGCCCGTTGCGGTGGAGGCGGCTGCCTCGCCGTTGCGCATCACTGCCACCCCCAGCCCGACAATCCCATGATGATCTCGATATTCGGCGACCAATTGTTCGAGCTTCTGTTGCAGGTCTTTAGGTTCAACTTGAGCGGCAGCACTTGCGCTTACGGCGATAAAAAATACCGCGACGACGCAGCCGTAAATTATTTTCATGGATGGCCCTTCTATTTTTAATTAACAGAAATAAGGTATGGGTCTTACCACGGAAAGCTCTTCATAATCAGCGCAGAACTCGCTCATAATGCAGATCCATCTTTAGATAAGAAATCTCACGCATGATAAAGCTAATGCTGTTGGTCCTCATAGTCATGATTTTATCCTGCTCTACCACCGCGCCAGCGCCACAGCTTTTGCAAGCCTCCGAGATCACACGAAACGACGGGTCGAGGATTCAGTTTTATCTGGAACACAAGTCAGTCAAAAACAGGACAGATACGCTCTTGCTTTATCTCCAGGGCTCTGACTGCAACAGTGTTGTGCGCGATAAATTTCTGCATAACTCTGCCAGAGCTGTGTGGCCGTCTGCTGATGTGTTAACCGTTGAAAAGCGCGGCATTACCGCTAAGTTGCCTTACAGCGCCGAAGGTGAGCGGCAGGATTGTCCTGCGGAATATATTCAGCACGATAATCCTGAACAAAGAGTTGCGGATATCCAAGTGGTTCTCAACTCGGTTCTATCGCAGCATCGATATAAGAATGTTATTGCGCTCGGTGGCAGTGAAGGCGCACAGATTGCTGGCATGATTGCCGCCGTATCCGAGGCGGTTAATGTTGCGGTTCTGATTAATTCCGGGGGCCGTCATTTTCTGGATGATGTGCTGCACAATATCGCGTTAACCACTCCGCCAGATGCGCGGGAAGCAGCGCTCCATGGTTTTAAAGCGTTTGCCAAACACATTCTGGCTGCTGGGCCTTTTGCTATGGAAGTGAGCAACCACGGCTACAGTTGGTGGCGCAGCGTGCTGACTTATGATCAGCAAAATATTCTGCGTTCAATTAATGTCCCAACATTGATTATTCAGTCCGGTTTGGACCAGTCGGTTTCGCCTGAAGCTGTCGCTGCCATGATTGAAAATCTGCGCAGTTTGGGAAAAACCAATTTGGACTTTGTTGTTTATCCGGACCTCGATCACGGTCTCCTGAATTCAGCGGGAATTTCAATGGCTGAAAACGTTGTCCGCGATATTAATCTGTGGCTGAAGAATCAGCTTGAGTAAGCGCGCGTAGCGAACCGATCGCAGCCACTGCCGGAACCAATGTTCCGCCCGCTTTGCCCCCTACAATCCCTGCTGTTTCCTGGGCGGCAGTTCGCTGTACTTCGGCAATTCATGCGATTCGGCATACCAGCAAGCGCGGGAATCCCAGAAGATATTTTGCTGCGGTCGGATGCCCGGGTCTTCATCCAGGGTGCCGGCCGGAATTACTACGTTTTTGCCGCCTTTGACGTGCCAGGGAAGGGAGGAGCCGCAGTTTTTGCAGAAGCAGGTGGAAAAATATTTGCTGTCCGGCAGCTCGAACCGGCCCACCAATTCCTCTCCCGCCAGCCAGCGAAACTGCGGCGGCGGCACGAAGATGTTGGCAGCGTGGGCACTGCCGGTGAATTTGCGGCAGCGCTGGCAGTGGCAGTACTGGAAAATCCGGAAGGGTGGATCGATCTCGTAGCGGACGCCGCCGCACAAACAACTGCCTTTCATCAGTCTTCTCCCGTGTTCAGCCATGATCCGGCAGAAAACTTATCCTGCCGACTTTTCTTACAGATACCTGAATCCAACCGCCCTTTTGTCGTTTTTAGTGTCAGCCGGACAGAAATATATGCATCAAAATCAATAACTTAATTCAATCCCATCATTCCAATATTCGTTTGGGTACAGAAGCTGCTTTACCCCCGGCTCGTTTCAAGGGATATCCCAAAAACTTCACCTTTGAAATCAACATAACGATAGGACTAAATATGAACCGATTGATTTCCCGAGCCATTGTTCTGGCCGCTTCCAGCTTGATCAGCTTGGGCGCCGCAGCTCTGCCTCTTAGCGAATACAACCTGATAGTAGCTGACGACTATACTCACCAGTCTTCCTCCGTTGGCGGCAAGGTGTTCGTCGGTGGCAACCTGATAACCCAGAGCTCGCTTGACGTTGGCCTCGACCTCGACCGTAAAGCATCTTTTGACTCTTTGGTCACCGTGGGCGACATCAAAGGCAACGGCGGCTGGTTCAATGTCCAATCCGGCAGTGTTGTCTACGGCGGTAAGGTCGACAAAGTCGGCTTTAACCTCAACGGCGATCGCAGTGTTCAAACCGTTACTCAAGGCAACCAAACCGATCTGAAAAATCAGCGTGACGCCATCATCGGCG
>JAEZGT010000064.1 GCA_023416875.1 Pseudomonadota bacterium | reverse complement strand
ATATGGGCCGCTATTACATGGATGTGGGCAATGAGTTTGAATATCCGGGGCATACGTTGGTGGACGTGGATTTCACCACGCGACTCAGTTCAGCGCTGGAATTGCGCTTTGCAGTGATGAACGTGTTCGATCGCGTCTACGCCGAGCGCGCCGATATCGCCAATACCGACACTCATCGCTATTTCCCCGGGCTGGAACGCCGGCTCAGCACCAGCGTGCGCTATTTCTTTTAGCACCGGGATCGCCATTTTCAGCTTGAGCTGCCGGCTCAGGCTGATAACCTGTTCGCCACTTTATCCAAGCGGAGACTTGCTATGCCCTGGTTGTTACGCCTGGTACTTGCGCTCACCCTGCTGTGTACAACGGCTTGCGCCCGTCAGCCGATTCTTGAAGATTCCCCGTCTTCCTATGCCGCCGTATTTGGCGATAACCGCGGTGCTGTCGCCAGTGTAAATCCCCTCGCCACGCAGGCGGGGCTTGCGGCTTTTGCGGCCGGTGGCAATGCGATAGATGCCGCGCTTGCCATGGCATTTACCCTCGGTGTGGTGGATGGACATAACTCCGGCATTGGCGGCGGTTGTTTTGTGCTGGTGCGTCTGGCGGATGGCCGCGTGTTGGCCATAGATGGGCGTGAAACTGCGCCGGCAGCGGTGACCCGGGAGACCTATCTGGAAAACGGCAAAGTCAAACCTGGCTTGAGTAAAACCGGCGCGCTGGCAGTAGGCGTTCCAGGCTCAGTGGCCGCCTATCATCAGCTACAACAAATGGGCGGCCGCCTGAAGTGGCGCCAAGTGATACTGCCCGCAGCGGAATTGGCGGAGCGCGGCTTCGCCATCGACCGCACCCTCGCTTTGCGTTTGCAGGGCGCGAAAGATGGCATAGCGCAGTTTCCCGCAAGCGCCGCCATTTACTTGCTTCCTAACGGGGAAGTGCCAGCCGCCGGCCATCTATTGCGCCAGCCGGATCTTGCCGCTAGTTATCGCGCCTTGGCGGCGCAGGGGCCGGATTGGTTTTATCGCGGCGATTTTGCTGCGCGCACCGAGGATTGGATGCGCGGCAACGGCGGTTTGATTACCCGCGCGGATTTCGCCAATTACACCACCCGAACGCGCGAGCCTCTAGTTACCCGCTTTAAAGGCTACGAAGTTTATGGTTTCCCCACGCCGAGTTCCGGTGGCACCCATGTGGCGCAGATGCTCTCCATGCTGGAGCCGCAACCCCTCGATGAACTGGCACCCGTGGATTTTTATCACCGCCTCGCGGAGTCCATGCGCTTAGCCTTTGCCGACCGGGCTCATTGGCTCGGTGATTCTGATCATGCGCCGGTGCCTGCAGGTCTGCTCGACAGCTCTTATCTGCGCCAGCGCGCCGCGCTGATCAATCCGGAGCGCGCCGCTACCGAGGTCATTCATGGCATTCCGGCAGATGCGGAAGCTCTGTTCGATAAACACACTACTCATATCGCCACGGCGGATGCCGAAGGCAATTGGGTGGCGATCACCACCACCGTCAACACGAGTTTTGGTAGCAAAGTGGTGATTCCGGGTACGGGGGTGCTGTTGAACAATCAGATGGACGACTTTTCTCTCGATCCGGGTATTCCCAACGCCTTCGGGCTGATTGGGGCGCACGCGAACAATGTGGCGCCGGGTAAGCGGCCTTTATCGAGCATGAGCCCGACTTTGGTGACCCGCGACGGCAAGCCGGTGATGACACTTGGGGCGGCGGGCGGTCCGACGATCATTTCCCAAGTCACGCAGGTGCTGCTGCGTTATTTAGCCATGGGACATAGCCTGGACGATGCGATGGAAGCGGTGCGCATCCATCATCAATGGAGTCCCAATCTGCTGTTTGTGGAAAGCAACATGCCCGAGGATGTGCGCGAAGGTTTGCGCGCCAAAGGCCATACCCTCAAGGATATGGGCTCCTTTGGCGGCACTCAGGCGATCGTGTTAGAGGATGGAAAATTCACGCCTATGGCGGAGCCGCGGGTGATCCGGCGCAACCGCGAAGCTGCACCTTAGGCGGCCAAATCGCGGGCCGCGATTACAGCGGATTCGATGACAAGCGGGTCGCGGCTCTTTTTGATGGCTTCGAACAATTGACCTGCTTGAACGTACTGCCGCTGCAGATACATCAGCCATTGCTTGAGGCGGTTGCCGCAGAATTGCAGGGGATAGGAGAGGGTGGTTTGCCGCTGAAATCCCAGCAGCAGATCGCAGATGGCAGACCAGTTGAGTGGAGTGAACTCCGTGTTGGTTAAATCCGCTCTGATTGCCAACGCGAGGTCGGGGCGCGATAGCAGACCGCGTCCCAGCATCACATGGGTGCAACCGGATTCTGCTCTGCAGCGGCGATAGTCCTCCGGCGACCAGATATCGCCATTGGCAATCACCGGAATCGCCAGATATTCGCGAATACGGCCGATGCAATCCCAATAGGCCGGCGGCCGGTAGCCATCCGCTTTGGAGCGTCCGTGTACCACCAGTTCGGCCACACCACCTTCGGCCAATGCCAAAGCATTTTCCACATACCGCGTGCGGCTCTCATAGCCGAGACGGATTTTTGCCGTAACCGGCGTGGCGGCTGGTACGGCCTCTCGTACTTGTCGGGCTATGTCGAAGAGCAACTCCGGCTCGTTGAGCAGGCAGGCACCGCCGCGATTTTTATTCACCGTCTTGGCAGGGCACCCGAAATTCAAATCGATACCTGAGGCCCCCAGGAGCGCCGCTCTGCGGGCGATGAGCGCAAGCATCTTGGGGACGCTGCCGAGCAATTGAAAACGTACGGGTACGCGTAGCGGCTCCGCTAATTCGGGGCAGTAGCGGCGAAATACTTTCTCGGGCAGGCGGGTGTGGGTGATGCGCACGAATTCCGTGACGCACAGATCTATGCCGCCGATTTCGGAGTAGAGGCGGCGCAGGTGATGATCGACCACACCCTCCATTGGCGCCATGTAAATTCGCATAAGGTACATCGACAAAAATAGCGGGGCGCAATGGTAGCACCTCGGCAAGCTTGGGCAAGGCCAGAGTGTTTGTCCTATGGCGCTTTGGGCCCCGCTGCCGTTGCTGTTCTGCGACAGATTCCCGGAAACTGGCATAAGTGGTTGTAAGCAATCGAGTCTTAATCCAGTATTCCGCACCTTCAAAAATCGCCTGCGGTACGGTCGCAGCGGCGACAAGTGGTTGTGATGAGGAGAGATTATGCAAGAGTCATTATTTGCCCAGGGACTTGATCTGATGATCTACGGTATGGGCACCGTGTATGTGTTCCTGGGACTCTTAATTGCGGTGACTGTGGCAATTTCAAAAGTGGTGGTTCGCTTTTTCCCGGAAGCTCCTGTCGCACCTAAAACCATCAAGACTCTGTCTCCCAAACCCACTGCTGCGGTAGATCCACAAACGCTAGCTGCCATCAAAGCCGCCATCGGCCAGCACCGCGCACGCCGGTCCCACTAAGACCGCCTCTGAGCGTTTTCCGGTCGTGCGCTGACGGCGTCGGCTGGAAAAGAAATAAAAGTAAACAAGAAATAAAAGGCATTTCGGTATGACTGAAAAAACATCGTCCAAACTGGGCATCACCGATGTGGTGCTGCGCGACGCCCACCAGTCCCTATTCGCCACGCGCCTGCGCATAGACGATATGTTGCCGATCGCCGCCAAGCTTGATGAGGTCGGGTTTTGGTCTCTGGAATCCTGGGGTGGAGCGACCTTCGACGCGTGCATCCGCTATCTTGGCGAAGACCCCTGGGACCGTATCCGCGAACTGAAAAAAGCCATGCCGAAAACGCCGCAACAAATGTTGTTTCGCGGCCAGAATATTTTGGGTTACCGCCACTACGCCGACGATGTGGTGGAAAAATTTGTGGAGCGCGCTGCGGTGAATGGCGTGGACGTGTTCCGCGTGTTCGACGCCATGAACGATATCCGCAATATGCGCACTGCCCTGCAGGCGGTGAAAAAAGTCGGCAAGCACGCCCAGGGCACTATTTCCTATACCTTGAGCCCGGTGCACACCCTGGAGCTGTGGGTGGATCTGGCGCGACGCCTCGAAGACCTGGGTGCGGATTCCATCTGCATCAAAGATATGGCTGGTCTGTTAAAACCTTATGACGGCTATGATCTCGTTACCCGCCTCAAACAGGCGTGCTCCGTCCCCATCCACATGCAGTGTCACGCCACCACGGGTCTCGCCCACGCCACCATTCTCAAGTGTGTCGAAGCCGGCATCGACAACGTCGATACCGCCATTTCCTCCATGTCCATGACCTATGGTCACAGCCCCACGGAAACCCTGGTCGCCACTCTCGCTGGCACCGAGCGGGATACTGGCCTTGATCTGGCGCTGCTGCAGGAGATTGCTCTGTATTTCCGCGATGTGCGGAAAAAATACGCCAAATTCGAAGGCTCTCTCAAAGGGGTGGATGTGCGTATTCTCACCGCCCAGGTGCCAGGCGGCATGCTGACCAATATGGAGAGCCAGCTGAAAGAGCAGGGCGCATTAGACCGTTTGGATGAAGTACTGGACGAGATTCCCCGTGTCCGTGAGGATCTGGGCTTTATCCCCTTGGTAACCCCCACATCGCAAATCGTCGGTACCCAGGCGGTGATCAATGTCCTCAGCGGTCAGCGCTACGCCACTATTTCCAAAGAAACTCAAGGTGTTTTGAAAGGCGAATACGGTGCCACACCGGCTCCGGCCAATGCGGAGTTGCAGAC
>JAEZGT010000038.1 GCA_023416875.1 Pseudomonadota bacterium | reverse complement strand
GCTTTGGGGGCTTGCGTTCTTGGCGGACAGCTGGAACCTGCGTCAGGAGCAAACTGGTGGGCAGCGCAATCCAAAACTGGAAACATCGTCCCCCGCCGTGGTTTGGTCACGCCGAATGATGTCTCATTGGGTCAACTGGAATGTGCGGCAGAGTGGAGGATCGGATGCACTTGCGGGCATGTCCGCCGCCGTTGTTGAACGTCCGACCCAGGTGATGGCCGATCTGCAGGCGACAGTCCGCTCCCCGGAATTCAAGGAGCTGGTCAATAGTGAAAAAGTCCAGACGCTGGTGGCGCAGCGCAATGCGGGAGAACTGCAGCGCTCGCCGGAATTTCAACAATTGCTGCAGCAACCTGCGGTAAAACAATTGCGCGAGACGATTGCACCGGAATCCAACGGGTGGAGCGACGGTAAAATCGCGCAGGAAACCGTGGATATTTGGCAGCGTGTTGAGCGATTGCGAACACAGCCGGAGGTGGCGCAGTTATTAAATGATCCAGAAATTCAGGGATTTCTCCAAGGCGGCGGACAAATTACTCCGGCGCTGCTCGACAAAGGGCAAAAACTTCTCACCTTGCTCGGCAGCGATGCAGCGGCGGATGGTGTGGTAGTGCCGCGTTTATATCAGTGGCAGGACGATGATGGTCAGTTGCATATCACCGATGAAAAAGATGTGCCACCGGCAAAAAGATCGTCAGCAAAACCTATTGATTTTTAAATTCAGCTGCAATTTTACCAAGGCAAATTTATGAGTGAGCAGAATCTCAGTGAACCGGAAATTCGAGTCGGCGGATGGCAGCGCCTCAGCTCACGCGTGGCGTACGAAAATCCCTGGATACGTGTGTCTCACGAACAGGTTAAAAGGCCCAATGGCACGGACGGCATATACGGGCTAGTGCACTTCAAAGGCACAGCAGTGGGAGTGGTACCCGTCGACGAGGAGGGCAACACCTGGTTGGTACGCCAGAGCCGATATACGTTGAACGAGTTCACCTGGGAAATTCCGGAAGGGGGCGCCAAAGAGGGTGAGCCTACTCTGGAGTGCGCACAGCGGGAGTTGGCGGAAGAAGCCGGTCTGGTCGCGACGCAATGGGAGGAATTATTACGAGTGCATACCTCTAATTCGGTCACTGACGAAGCCGGCATTTTGTATCTCGCCAGAGGTCTTACGCCCTGTTCCCAAAATCTCGACCCCACAGAAGATATCGAGGTGCGCAAGTTACCGCTTAAAGAAGCGATTCAGATGGTGCTGTGCGGTGAAATCACGGATGCCCTAAGCGTAGCCGCGTTGTTGCGCTTGGCAGTGGATGATCGCTTTGCGGCGAAATAAAAAAGACCGGGTTCTTCTGTTGCACAAGATATAAATGTTGCCTCACCAACAGTCTGGTGCTGCTTTGCGTGACACAATTGAATTTACTGATTCACTGAATAAAGTGTTTTGTATAGCGTTCATGGCGGTAAGAGACTACTTTAGTGTCATTGCCGAGATGTAATCGTTACCCACCCCAGTAAGGAGTTGACCATGATCAAGATCGATATAGGTATTGCGGAACAGGACCGAATTAATGTGGCAGAGGGTTTAAAAAAACTCCTCGCCGATTCCTACACCTTGTATCTCCAAACTCATAATTTTCACTGGAACGTCACAGGGCCGCAGTTTCGCGAACTGCATTTAATGTTTGAAGAGCACTACACGGAACTGGCTGATGCGGTGGATATAATCGCCGAGCGCGTCCGCACCTTGGGCGTGGCGGCTCCCGGCACTTACAAAGCGTTTGCATCGTTGAGTTCCATCGAAGAAATCGAAGGCGTGCCGCCGGCGGAAGAAATGGTAAAAATTCTCACCCAGGGGCATGAAAAAGTGGTGAAAACGGCGCGGCAGGTTTTGAAAACTGCTCAGGAAGCGGGTGATGAATCCACCTCGTCGCTGGTATCCGACCGCATGCGCGTGCACGAAAAGACGGCGTGGATGTTGCGCGCAACTTTGCGCCAGTAATTGCGATGAATCGAAGCCCCGAAAGGGGCTTTTTAGTCTAGCCGGCGTGTTGTTCCGCCAGCGCGCGGTGAGAGCGACGTTGCACAGCGGCCTGCGTTGCCAATACCGCAAACGCCAACAGCACTGCGGGAAGTGACTTCCAGAAAATAAATGGCGTGATGCCTGAAGCGGAGAAAACCTTGCCGACAATAGCTTCTCTTGTTGAGCGGCCCCCTTTCACGATCACGCGGCCTTTTGGATCGATAATGCCGCTGACGCCATTATTGGTGGAGCGCACCATATAGCGGCCGGTTTCCAAAGCGCGCATCTGCGCCATCTCAAAATGCTGCAACGGACCTATGGAGTGGCCAAACCAGGAATCATTGCTCACCGTGAGCAATACATTTGCCTTGCCCGCCCGGCTCGCGACTAAATCCGGATATACCACTTCGTAACAGATGGAGGGTGCGATGGTGACGCCCTTCGCCTGAAGCCCTTCGACGTATTTCGGACCGGGGTTGATGACGGATGTCGGCAGATTGAAAAAATCGATGAGCCCGCGCAGCCAGCGCTCCATGGGCACATACTCGCCGAACGGCACCAGCCGAGTCTTGAAGGTGATCCCAGAGCCTTTGCCGACCGCTACTATGCTGTTGTAGTACTCCTGTTTTTGCTGCTCGTCATAAAGGATGCCGGTGATAAAAGCGGTATCGGTTTTATTGGCCTGGTCCGCCAGAGATTCCAGATCCGCCAGCGCTTCGTGATACAGCAGCGGAATTGCCGCTTCGGGCCATATCACCCAGTCCAGATCCCATAGCGGTGCCGATAAGTTGTGGAAGATACGGAAGGTCTCGTTAAGATACAGCGGATCCCATTTGCGCTCTTGCGGGATATTGCCTTGCGCCATACCTACAGCGATCGGTTTGGTATCGAAGGTTGTCCATTCTACGGTGCGCAGAGCGGCGCCGCCGGCCCACAACAGCAGCGCTACGCCGAGAGCGCTCAACTGCGCACGCATGGAAAATGCGCGCAATCGCATGGCCAACAATACGCAGCTTGAATAGACCGCTATGTAGCCGACGCCGAAGACACCCAGAACCGGTGCCCAGCCGGCGAGGGGTGTCTCCAAGTGGGCGTAGCCGATATAGAGCCATGGAAAGCCGGTAAGGAACCAACTGCGCGCCCATTCATTGAGCACCCAAATGGCGGGAAAGCCGAGCAGCAAGCTCAAAGTGGTTTTGTTGAACCAGCGACCATAAATGTAAAACGGCAGGGAAAAACACAGAGCCAATCCGGCTACGAACAGGCTGGTCAGCAGCAGCGCCAGCGGGACGGAGGTAGAGCCGAATTGATTGATGCTGATGTAGACCCAGCTGGCGCCGAAGCCGTACATGCCGAAGCCGAAGAACAATCCCAAGATCAGGCAGCGGCGGGCGGATTCACGATAGGTTGCCGCAGCGAGCAAAGCCACGCTGAGCAGGCCGACGGCCCACCAGCTATAGGGCGCCAGCGACAGGGGGACTAGGGCGCCAGCCACTGGCGCCATCAATACGCGCAGCCAAAAAGGGGCTTTGCCCATTAGTCTCATACAGTGGGTTTTTCCGGTACCGTCAGGCGCACCAGATGGATCTGGCGATTGTCGGCGTAGAGTACGCGAAAGGTGAAGCCCTCCAGCTCGACGACTTCATTGCGGCTTGGCATATGCCCAAAGGCGTGGGTGAGAATGCCGCCGATGGTGTCGAATTCATCGTCGCTGAAGGATGCATGGAAGTAGTCGTTGAACTCTTCAATAGGAGTAAGCGCTTTAAGAATAAAGTCGCGCTCCGCCACCTGGCGGATGAAATCCTCTTCCTCATCATCGGTTTCGTCTTCGATATCGCCGACAATCTCCTCGAGTATGTCCTCAATCGTCACCAGCCCCGAGACCCCGCCGTATTCGTCGATCACCAAGGCCATGTGGTAGCGTTTTTCGCGGAATTCTTTGAGCAGTACGTTGAGGCGCTTGCTTTCGGGAATGATATTAGCGGGACGTAGTATTTCGATAAGGTTAAAACCTTCGCGCTGCTCAAGAATGAGCGGCAGCAGGTCCTTCGCCAGCAATATGCCCTTGATCTCGTCCATGGACTCGCCGATGACGGGAAAACGCGAATGGCCGGATTCTATGATCTTGGGAAGGAATTCGCGCGGCTTTTCATCGCATTTGATCACCACCATCTGTGAGCGCGGCACCATAATTTCACGCACTTGCAGATGGGAGACTCCGAGCGCGCCCTCAATGATTTCCAAGGCTTCTAGGTCGAGGAGTTGGTTTTTGGCTGCCTCTTTGATGATCTGCAGCAGTTCTTCCTGGGATTTGGGCTCCGAGTTGGAGAAGCTCTGCAGCAACCGATCCAGCCAGGAGCGCTCGCCTGAGCGCCCGGGGTTTGCCGCAGAATGGCTACTCGACGGGTCGTCCGACATGATGGGGTCCTGTAAAGGCAGTTGATTTCATGGGATGCGGGTTAAAGGGATTCGGATTCATAAGGCGCGGGAAAACCGAGTTGGCCGAGGATACGGGTTTCAAGCGCTTCCATTTCTTCGGCTTCGGCATCGCACTCATGGTCGTAGCCGAGCAGGTGGAGCGTACCGTGGACCACCATATGAGCCCAATGTGCTGTGAGGGATTTGCCCTGTTCATGCGCTTCGCGCTCCACCACGCCGGCGCAGACCACGAGGTCGCCGAGCAGAGGAATCTGTAATTCGGGTGGTAGATCGGAAGGAAAGGACAGCACGTTGGTGGGCTTGTCCTGGTGTCGGTATTGGGCGTTGAGGGTCTTGCTTTCATCGCAGCCAACCACACGGATAGTAATCTCGCTTGCGCGCCGATCGTCCGGCAGAGCTGCTGCCACCCAGCTGCGAAAATCCTCATCGGAGGGAATGTTTTCGTCAGCGGTGGCAATCTGTACGTCGACATCCGGCAGGGACGTCGAAGAAGGCGTGTTCATAAACCAAATCAGTCGGTGGCCTTGGATTCTTCGGCGGCATTGTAGGCTTCTACTATCCGTTGCACCAGGGGGTGGCGGACTACGTCCTTGGCATCGAAGTGGGTAAAGCTGATTCCCGACACCTGAGCAAGTACCTCGATCGCGTGCTTCAAGCCGGACGGATGGCCGCGCGGCAGGTCGATCTGAGTCGGGTCGCCGGTGATCACCGCAGTGGAGCCGAAGCCGATACGGGTCAGGAACATTTTCATCTGCTCCCGGGTGGTGTTCTGGCTTTCGTCCAAGATGATAAAGGAGTTGTTCAGCGTGCGGCCGCGCATATAGGCCAGCGGCGCGACTTCGATGACATGGCGTTCGATCAGCTTGCCGACATTCTCGAAGCCCAGCATTTCGTAAAGCGCGTCGTAAAGCGGCCGCAGGTATGGGTCGACCTTCTGCGACAGATCACCCGGGAGGAAGCCGAGTTTCTCACCCGCCTCAACCGCTGGACTCACCAGTAGGATGCGCTCGACTTCGTCCTTCAGCAGAGATTCCACCGCGCAAGCGACTGCCAGATAAGTTTTGCCGACTCTTCCGCAGTAGCCTCGGCGGCTTCGGGAACGTTCAGCAGTTGCGCCGGCGCGCCCGGTTCCTCAACCATCACCAGCACCTGATCGGAGCCTGCCTCGGGGATCGCGACGATCGCCGTTTCGGTAGACTGGGTGACCTCATTGTTCGGCGTGGTGGCGCGAAGCGACAGCGTGTAGTCGCCGGCGGGCAGCCGGTCATCGAGCACGATCACGAAATCGCCGGAAGCGTCGGCTTTCGCGCTGCCAAGTACCTTGTCGCCTGAAAGCAGCTCGACGGTGGCATCGGCAGGAGCCTTGCCTGCGACGAGAACCGAGCCATCAGGTTCGGCGCGAACAATGTCGAAACCAGGTGCCGTCAGACGATCGGTCTTCTGCGTGGTCGCTGGATCATCTGGAAGTGGAACATCCTCGCTCGCCGCTGGTTTGTCCGTCTCCGGTTCAACCTTCGTCTGGTCGGGCGTGTGTGGAACGGAGGCGAC
>JAEZGT010000022.1 GCA_023416875.1 Pseudomonadota bacterium | reverse complement strand
GATCCTGCACTGTTGTCCCGGTATAACCCTTATCGGGGAACCGAGTGGGATATGTAAAATTATTAACATTGAAAGCCTGCGCGCCGGCATTTAACTGTCCGTTCATCTGGTCCATATGGCAACTATTGCAGCGCTCAGCAAATTGGGTTTTACCCAGGGCAGCATCACCAGGAAATGCGACGCCCGACGACGAGCTACTTGAACTGCTCGAAGAGGATGAGCTGCTCGAAGAGGATGAGCCGCTGGAAGACGAGCTTGAAGAACTCGATGCTCCTGAAGATGAAGCGCTGGAACTGCTGGACGATGATGAACTGCTTGAGCTAGAGGAACTGCTTGAGCTTGAGGAAGAGCTACTGCTCGTGCTCGACGAACTGCTACTTGATGAACTGCTGCTTGATGAACTGCTGCTCGATGAACCGCTACTTGACGAAGAACTGCTGGGTATAACCACCACACCCGATGAGCTGCTCGACGACGAACTGCTGCTCGATGAACTGCTGCTAGATGAACTGTTGCTCGAAGAAGACGAGCTGGAAGTTGACGAGCTCGCAGACGAACTCGAACTACTGGTGGCGGCACCGCTTGCACTTGTAGATGCACTGCTACTTGATGAAGAAGATCCTGGCGGGCTGCCCATTTCCGGAGATTCCGGCGGAGAATTACTACAGGCGGCTAAAGCCGCGGCAAGCACAAGAATTGCACTCAGTTTTGCATTGAGCCACATAACAGCCTCATATTCCGTGGCGCCTTTTACAGGGCCGCATATCTGAATTCGAGCGAGTCGCATGGCTCAGGCAGAGCCAGCGATGAGGAGGATGGGATACGGCGTTAAACACCACATGCCAGTCGCTAAAGCTTGGCTTATGAAACCGCAGCAGACAAGTGTTTAGACTGACCAATATGTGATGTTTTTGTGACCTACCCCACAGAAGCAGCATCAAATAGCGTCGAAAAATTTTACGCTCATTTCGGAAGTTTTATTTGCGCCAAAAACGTGCGGCGAATCACCTTAATAGTGCGCACTGAACCGACCACAACTGCTCGGCTTCAGCTACGTCCACAGGGACTATTACGGCTCCTAGCAACAATAAAATTCCTAGTATCCATATTCTTGTTTTGTGACTCACGTCTGTGTCTCCCACGCTTGGCAATAATCCATTTTGTACCGCATGTCAGTCGTTCGATTTTGTAAAAAAAACATTTTTTGGAAATTCATCACCCCGCGAAGACAGAAAATAACCTTTTGGCTTAGTACCGACTTACATGGCTTAATCCGGCTGCGATGTTTTATGGGATATCCCTGCAATTTCATAAAAGAATGATCTCGGGCAGGAATCTTGCGTTAGAGGCGTATCGTGATCGGCATCACCCGTACACATTTTTACAATTTGGAGGAAACATGAAAAAAACGATATGTGCCCTTTTCGTATCCTGCGCCGCTTCGGCGAGTGCGGATGTTGTGGTACCGATGCATCTTGTCAACGAAAAAGGTTTAGGTGAGAAAATCGGACAAATCATTTTGACGGAAACCTCCTCAGGCGTGCAGTTGACGCCTGATTTAACCGGTCTCCCCTCAGGAGAACGCGGCTTCCATTTACATGAAAACGGCAGCTGCGAGGCTGCGGAAAAAGACGGCAAAATGACCCCTGCTGCGGCCGCTGGTAATCACTACGATCCGGACCACAGCAAAAAACATGGCGGCCCCTGGGGAGATGGGCATGCGGGAGATTTGCCTGCATTGAATGTCAGCATCAATGGCACGGCAACACAGACTTTGGTGGCGAAGCGACTCGAGCTGAAAGACTTTTATGAAAAAGCGCTAGTTATTCATGCTGGTGGCGATAATTATTCCGATTATCCAGAGCCACTCGGTGGCGGTGGCGCGCGAGTTGCCTGCGGCGTTGTGTCAAAGCCAGATCCTCAAGCCGAGGAAGCTGAAACTCCCCTGCCCTAACATGTGAAGCATGCCCACCTGTAAACAATGTCCTAACATGTAAAACATTGTTGGTGTAAAACATTGTTGGTGGGCGAACAGATAGCCGCAACGGAATGCTCCACTCTGCCGCATCCAAATCACACGTGAGGTGCGGCAATGAGCGGCAATAAATTCAAAGACGTCAAAGGTGCGGGTTCGATTCTGAAGACGGTGTCGGGACCCTCCGCTAAATCCCCCGATAGCATAGCCGCGCAAAATGATACAGGGGAGCGCCTGTTGTCGAAGAAAAGTGGCGAGCAGGAATTAGCTGGCGCTATCTCCCACAATTCCACCAAAGCGAGTGAATACGGCGACGCGGCACGTTTGCCCACTATGGGCGCTACCACCAATCCTCCCGGCCCCGATGTTACCGGCAGTACATCCTCGGAAATTCAAGCATCAGAAAAAGTGGGAACCGGCAAGCCGTTGATCAGCAAAAACGCCACGGTCACGTCCTTGGATAGGGCGCGGGTGGATAGCAGCGACCAACCATTGACCACCAATCAGGGTGTACCGGTAGCGGATAATCAGCACTCCTTAAAAATCGGCCTGCGCGGACCGAGCGCGTTGGAAGATTTTATCCTGCGCGAAAAACTCACCCACTTCGATCACGAGCGTATTCCCGAGCGTGTTGTGCATGCGCGCGGTTCTGCGGCTCATGGTTATTTCGAGTGTTATGAGGCTCTTGATCGCTACACCATGGCTGCGCCGTTTGCTGCAGCAGGTAAACGCACACCGGTATTTGTGCGCTTTTCCACTGTTGCAGGTGAACGCGGCTCCATGGATACCGCCCGCGATGTGCGCGGTTTTGCTGTGAAATTTTATACCGAGCAGGGCAATTGGGATTTGGTTGGTAATAATATTCCGGTGTTTTTTATTCAGGACGCGATGAAATTTCCCGATCTTGTTCACGCGGTGAAACCCGAGCCACACCACGCTATGCCGCAAGCATCCAGCGCGCATGATACATTCTGGGATTTTGTCTCGCTCACGCCGGAATCTGCACATATGTTGATGTGGCAAATGTCCGACCGCGCCATTCCGCGCAGTTATCGCATGATGCAAGGTTTTGGCGTGCACACATTCCGCCTGGTGAATATCAATGGCGAATCCGTGTTCTGTAAATTCCACTGGACACCGCTGGCCGGCACTCACTCCCTGGTGTGGGATGAAGCCGCTAAATTAGGCGGCGCAGACCCGGATTTTCATCGCCGCGATCTTTGGGAAGCGATAGACGCAGGTGCGTTTCCAGAATGGGAATTGGGACTGCAGATTTTCACTGAAGATGAAGCGGCGCAATTTCCGTTCGACATTCTCGACCCCACCAAACTCGTTCCCGAAGAATTAGTACCCGTAACGCCGGTTGGCAAAATGGTGCTAAACCGCAATCCTGATAATTTTTTCGCCGAAACAGAACAAGTGGCGTTCTGCACCGCCCATATTATCCCCGGTTTGGATTTCACCAACGATCCATTGATGCAAGGGCGAATCCATTCCTACGTGGACACGCAGCTTACTCGTCTCGGTGGACCGAATTTCCACGAAATCCCGATCAACACTCCGATCGCACAAATCCACAATAACCAGCGCGATGGTTTCCACCGGCAGGCGATTAATCGCGGGCGGGTAAATTACGAACCCAACTCACTCGCCGGCGGCTGTCCATTTCAGGCGGGCGCGACAGGTTTCCGCAGTTTTCCTGAGCGCATCCCCACAGAAGATAAAGTCCGTGGCAAA
>JAEZGT010000403.1 GCA_023416875.1 Pseudomonadota bacterium | reverse complement strand
GGTAATTCGCCGATATTGGGCAGCTGCACCACCACTTTATCGCCGCTGCGGACGCCGAGTTGAAACAGCCCTGCGGCCAATTCATCTGCTGCTGTGTTTAATTGCGCATAAGTCCATTGACGCTCGCCGTCGATCACCGCGATATGATCGGGATATTGTTGGGTGGAGTTGCGCAAAAGATTGCCAAGGGTAATGCCTAGCCAATAGCCTTGCCGACGATAGCGCTCGGCGAATTCCTCAGGCCAACTCGCCGCTCTGGGTTGTACGCTAGTCATACTGCTGCGCCTGCAAAATCTTTGATGCCCAAAGCGGTAAGCATGGTGTTGAATTTGGCTCCGGTTTCCGCGAGTTCTTTTTGCGGATCCGATCCGGCCACTATGCCGGCACCGGCATAGAGCCGGACGTTGCGATCTTTGATTTCCGCACAGCGGATGGTGACCACCCATTCGCCGTCTCCCGTCGCGTCACACCAGCCGACAATGCAGGTAAATAAACCGCGATCATAGGATTCGATTTCGCCAATTGCCTGTCGCGCGGCTTCGGTGGGATAACCGCAAATTGCCGGAGTGGGATGCAAGGCGAGCGCTAATTCCAGTGAAGTGGTCGCCGGGTCTTTTAATTCCGCATGAATCGTCGTGGAGAGATGCCACATGGCTGGAGTGGATATCAGCGATGGTTCCGCCGGAATTTGCAAGGTGCGGCAAAAGGGGCGCAGTGCCTCTTCGATGGCTTTAATCACGAGCGCGTGTTCGCGACGATCTTTTTCCGAGCGGAGCAATTGTTCGGCGCGCTGTTGATCAATAATTGGATCATCGCTGCGCGGCTCCGAGCCGGCGAGAGGATTGGCGATAACGTTAATGCCCTGGCGAGAAATCAATAATTCCGGGCTGGCGCCGACCAGCGCATGCACATTGGTGTTAGTGCGCTCATTATCAATATCTTTCAAATTGACAGCAAAGGTGTAGCCATTGCTGTTGCGTTGCGCGAGTTTTTTCACCAGGGCGCGAACATTAGGTGCGCGTTCGCATTCGATGTCGAGTGTGCGTGACAGCACCACTTTATCCAGCTCACCTCGTGCAAAACGCGCCAGCGCATCGCGCACACCGTTCATAAAATAGTGCGGTGCCGGCACTTGTGTGACTGTACATTCACCTGTGCTGACGGATTCTTCTGACGATGTATGTGCAGCGACTTGTCCATCGGTCAGACAATTACTGCTCACCCGCAAATACGCTTTTTGTTTAACGTCAAACGGCACAGCGCCGACCACCACCGGCTTGGCTAAACCCAGCTCCCGCGCAAATCGCAAAGACTCGTTTGCCTGTTCATTTAAATCCTTATGGCCAGTGACCAGAAGGGAAGCAAACGGCGGCTGCGCCAATAAAGCGCGTTTGGGAGACGCAAAATAAACGCTGCTATCGGGCTGGTAGTTATCCAAAAGATTTTTGGACGCTACTGGAATTTCTGGAGCGATATGTACAAATTGGTTCATTTTTTTGTCTCCTGTTGCGGCGGCAATTGGACTAGCCGTTCAAGGCGAACGGCGTGATTAACCTGCTCCCAGGGCGTAATAAGTGCACTACCTGTGCGTCATTAAAATTGATAGGCGATTGAAGCTTTAATATTCCGGCCGGGCTCGTAATCCAGCAGATACAGCTGGCCAAAGCGCGGATGGAAAGAAGTGCCGGTCCGGGACGATTGAGACGCGTAAAATTCATCAAACACGTTATCCACGCCGACAGTGATCGATAGGCCTTGCAGGCTGCCGCCCGGCGTCCAGCGTCCCGAGATATTGTGGACAGTGAAGCTGTCTTTGGCGTTGTCAGAATCGTCGGATGTGGAATCCAGATCGATACCGGTGCCTAGGTCTTTGACGTGCAGCGCTTCCGCTTGAAGCGTGATATTCACAGAAGTGATTGTGTATCGGAAATTCACCCCGATGGAATCGCCTTGTTCCCGATCAATTCGAGCACCGTCCAGCGCGGAATAATTTGTGAATGCGTCCAGCTCGCTCTCAGCAGAGGCGTAGGTCACTAGAATTCTCCAATCACCGTGATCCCATTCCGCATAGGCTTCATAGCCGTCGATGCTCAAATCACCGACATTGTCCTTCCAGGATCCGCCGGCCGGATTGTTAGCGTAGTCATAAATGTAATCGTCGATCTGAGTACGGAAGACGGTAACACCTGTAGACAAACCGGAGATTTCATAAGCTAAGGCCAACTCGGAATTATTTCCGGTTTCGGACTTTATGTTTTGGTTGCGCGCATCGCCCAAGCCCGCACCGGTAAACACTTCGCTGATTTCCGGGGCGCGGAATAATTGGGTGCTGCTCAATCTCAGCAATAGGTAGTCGCCGAATTGATATTCGCCCGCCAGGGCCCAAAGTGTGTCGGTGAAATTATCGTCGACAACAGCGGTTTCGACATTGGCGGTGTCGTAACGCACGCCGGGTGTAATGGCCAGAGAGTCCGTCAGTTCAATGCGATCTTGAATAAATACGGCTGCCTGCGTCGATTTTTCGCCACTGAGAAATTGCCCGTCGACGCTGTAGCCGGTTTTATATTCCACATGGTCGACCCCATAGGTAAAGGTGTGAGGCACACCAAGCGTTATCTTGGAGTTGGCCAATATATTCAGACCGGTATTTTCCGCGTCACCCTCGTTGATGGTGGCGGCTGCAGGGTTCCACGTAGCCAGACCATTTTCGTCGCGCCAGAGTGTGCTTTCATTGCGAAACACCGCAGTGCGAATATTGGTGTGAGTGCCGATGGCGACGTCATAATTCAATGTCAAAGTATCGCGGGTAAATTCGGTGGGAAAGACCAGCGGTACGTTCAGTGAAATGGCAATCGCAATATCCGTTGCCAGTCCCATATCGGGGCGATAGCTGTAGTCACCTTTGTCGGCATAGGCTTCATAACCGATTTTAATACGTTGGTTAGGGGTGAGATTCCAACCCAGTTTAATCAGACCGTCGGTTAATTCACCGGCCAAGCCGCGAACTTTGCCATCAGTGCCGGGAATAACCGAGCCGTCTGCGGCAAGAATTTTTCCGCCACCGACCTCATAATTTCTGCGGTCGACAAAATTGTAATAACCGAGAATATCCACCGTGTCGGTTAATTGGCCGTACGCTGATATCGCATAATTATTTGATGCGTTATCCGATAGGGTTATTTTGCCGAGAGCGCCAAAACGCTTGCCGGTATGTAGTAGATCGCCCGCTTCTTTGGTCTGAAACCGCACAGCACCGCCAAGGCCGCCGTTGACGACTGAGTTATTCCCCACATCCACTTCCACCGCTTGCAAAATGTCTGCGTGAATCTGGAGGTTGCCCATATGGTGGTACATATAGGTGTTTTGATTGGCGCCATCGATACTGATGCGCAGATCCTTGTCATCCATGCTGCGAATGGTGATGCGCTGATTGAGCGAGTGGGCACCGCCAACGTCGACACCGGGAATAGGGCGCAGCAGATCGCTGATATGGTCCGCTTGTTTGATGTCCATCGCCTCTGAGTCCAACGCCAGCGAGGAGGAATACACTTTCGTGCCCCACACGACGGTCTCTTCGATGTGCTTCTGTTGCGATTGCTCGGCGGCTTGTACCTGAGCTGCAGCCGCTATGCACAATGAAAGGCTCAGGTGACGTTTACGCACACTACCCATAAATCTCTACAACTCCCAATGAACAACAATGATGCGATCCGCGCAGAGCAGCAGGTCACTGTTCTGGCAAAATCTAAATGATAATGATTCTCGCTGGCATTATACTGGCGGGGTTTGAGGGATGCTGCTAGTGAAGTGATGCGCCAGCGCCAGATGATGATGCGAAATCGTCAAAGTGCTGAAACGGTAGAGGGCGAGCCGCCCAGGGCGTGACGGACAAGTTATTTAACACGGTATAAAGCAATGAATATAAAGGAGGGCCTATGCCTGATCACAAGATGACGATACGAGGAGCGAATAGAGCTGGCGTGACCTCCGTTATCGATGGGCGGCGGCTCACCCAATTGGCCGAAACGGGGGGCTACAGGTCCCGCTTTTCCAAACCCGGGGCTTATACCCAGCCATTGGCGCGGGGGCGATTTGAATGTGTTGAATACCCCGCGGGGCTCGCGGTACACGTATGCGATCTGGAGGAGTTGGATGGCACCACCACGGATTCGGAACTCTCTCCACGGTTGAGCTTTTTGCTGCTGCTGCGCGGCGAGCTGAATTTCCGTTTGAACGATCATCCCTTTCAATTGGGCTGTGATGGCGGCCCGCGTTGCGCCGCCATGATTCTGGAAGAGAGCACCCGCTGGCAGCGCGATCTGCAGCGCGGCTGCCAGCTCACCAAAGTTCACGTAACGGTTTCGCCGCAATGGCTGGCGCAACACTGCCCAACAACGGCCAAGCGCATTTGGGCCCTGTCGCTACAGCGCACCGCCGACCTGCCGTTGTGGCGACCCTCAGCACGGGCGTTTGCTGCGGCGGGGGAGATTTTGGCGGTGACCAATCCGGAGGTGGAATTGCAGCGACTGCATATTGAGAATCAGGCACTGCTGCTGGTTGGAGAGGGACTGGCTGCGCTGGAACTCTGGCAACAGAATCAGCGCACCGGCTCGCGTCGCAGCAGCCGGATTGCCGAGGTTTGTCATTATTTGGATACCCATATCGATCAACCGTTGAATCTGGATGAGATCGGCAAAATGTTTGGTATGAGCACCAGCACTTTGCAGCGCTATTTCAAACAGGAAGTGGGTATGCCGGCAGGTGATTATGTCCGGCGCAAACGATTGGAATATGCTCGCGAATTGTTGCTAGGGGAGGGTGTGACCGTATCCCAAGCGGCCTATGCCGCCGGCTATAGCCATCCCACCAATTTTATTGCTGCCTATAAACGGCGTTACGGTTGTTGTCCTGGTAGCGAAAAGAACTTGTAGATAAGTTTTAGGATTGGGATTCGACGGATGATGACAAGAGACGATCCTGCCACTCCGCGTGATCAATTTGCTGGTTGTGAATAATTTCGATGCGGCTATCGAGCGCGTCATCCAATTCGATTTCTGTGAGCACTGCGCCGGACTTATTAAAGCCAAACACGCCTTGATCCGTAATCAACACTGCTTTTAAGCGCTCTTCCTCGCAGCCATTCAACAGCGCGAAAATTTTGGCGTAGTCGAAAATAAAATCCGGGCTGAATATCCAGCCGCTGCTGAAATAGCCGTCGGCCGCACGGCTTTTATGCACATAACCGCAGGGTGGCAGGGTCTCCGGCAGATCGACAGTAAAAGGGCTTGCTGCGTCGAATTCGCGAATGAGAGTTTGCTGGCGATTTTCTTGGTCCAGAAGCGCTGGATTTAATTCGCCCCAACTGCTGTAAATCAGGGATTTTTCTGGCAGATATTCCTGGTGGTATTGTTCCAGGCGCTCGCGATCCGTGTCGGTATAAGTGTCCTCTTTATTGCCCACCACCACATCAGCAACCTGCAGCTGTTGCTGAAAGGTTGGGTTATCGCGGTAGCGTGTATCCGCCAATTTGCGCGCGTCCACCAGGGTGATGGTTGCGCGAAGATCCAGAACATTTTGATAAATCTCCGAGCGCAGCAGGGCGATAATTTCCGCCGGGTGGCCGAGGCCGGTGGGTTCGATCAATAACCTCTGGGGCTTCGCTTTGCGCAGCAGACGGTTGAGGGCAATCTGCACAGGCAGACCGTTGGCGCAACACATGCAGCCGCCCGGTAATTCGTGCACAAAAATATCGTCGCC
>JAEZGT010000362.1 GCA_023416875.1 Pseudomonadota bacterium | reverse complement strand
GGTGACCTGGTTGTTGATAAAGTCCAGCTTTGACGCAATGGAAAGTAAGTCACCATCCAGCAATTCGTATTGCTTGCCTGTGCTGGTCGAGAGATCAATATTAATCAGCGTGCGCTCGCCAAAGCTGTCATGACGCACCAGATAGGAAATGGGCAGGTAGGCGTTGTTGGTAAGGCCGCCTGAAAGGTTGATTAATGTGCTGATAGAAGTTTCGTTTTTGATTTCATAGGTAGCCGGGCGCTTAACCTGACCGGTAATACTGACGGTTTTTCCCAGTGGTGGTACAAAGATTACATCTCCGGGCAGGAGTCGCGCGTCTTTGCTGGTGTCTCCCTGCAGTAGCAAACTATACAGATCGAGTGTTGTGACGGTTTCACCATTGCGCTTCAGTTGGATATTGCGCAGGCTGCCCACGTCGGTGATGCCTCCACTGGCGAAAAGGGCATTGGTCATGGTTGCCAGCGAGCCTACCGTGAAGGAGCCGGGGCGAGTGACTTCTCCCAACACAAACACGCGGATAGTGCGCAAGGCGCCCATGGTGACGGACGCTTTAACGCCAATCATTTGCTCGCCGACAATTTGCTCAATGACTTTCTGTGCTTGGGCGAAGGTAAGTCCGGCTAGGGTAACCGGGCCTATCTGGGGGAATTGGATTTGACCTTCGCGATTCAACACTAATGAGTGAGCAACATTTTCTTTACCATAGAGCTGAATCACTAAGGTGTCCCCGGGCCCCATTACATAATTTGCCGGCACTGGTATATCTATGGCGGGGCGAAAGGCTTCAAGCTCACCTTTAAAAAGATCGCGGCCAAATAGCGGGAGCTTCCCCGACTCTTCATTTTTTTCTTCGGGGGTCTTTTCTGTTTCCTTTTTGTCGGCTTCATGCGGAGGTTGGGTAGCCGGAGAGTTAGAGGCGGTGCTGTTATCGGTCAGAACTGGCTGCGCACTTTTTTGGTGTGAACCTATCAGCGCATTCAAGTCAATGCCCGCCGCTTCCGCCATTTGCTGTTGCTGCGCCGGAGACATATTTTTAAATTGTTGAATCTGTTCGGCGGTGGGTGTAAAGCCTTGGCTGTGGGCATAATTATGAAGACCCATCACGGCAAAGGTGAAGAGCAGTCGTATGATCCGGTTCATAGGGATTCTCATAAAATGAATAACTTGCCTGGTGCTGTGATCACCAAGAAACGTGCAGCGTTAAATGTCCGCCACTGTCGATTTTTGTTTCCGAGAAAAAAATCGGTGTTGTGTAGTGAAATAAGCCAACCTCCAGTAGGGCTGAGGGACTTAGTGGTCTGAAATAGCCGGCCTGGATTCGCTCTGTTATTGTTTCTGGGCCCATCACACTGCCACCCGGTGGTGATTTGTTGCTGCCATCCCGGTTAAAGCGGAATTTTCCGAGGCTTAGATTTAGGTGATCACCGTCGGCGAAATAAATCTGGCCGCGCATTATATAGGCTTCTGTATCGTTGTCAGTTGATGAGCCGATAGGACGACCGCGATAACGATAACCGCTTTGATAAATCGAATGTTCGTACGCGGTATTGCGCATCGTTTTGTCTGTGTCATAAAAATAGACAGTCGTATTTTGCGTTTCAAAACTTAGACGTACTTGAGTTTCTCGCCAGTTGGTCTGGATTTCGACTCCAGCCATTCCGATATGGCGAGAGGGCATGCCTCCCGCTTCGTCTTCACCAATAAGCTGGCCATAAACGGAACCGGTAACACCCGCGAAATGATAGCCCCAGCGTAAATCAACACCAGCGAGCTGATTGCCGGGTTCGTTGCTGGTATCTTCACTTATGCCTGCGTCGCCTCGATTGTCCCTGCCGAGCAGGAGGTTCCAGAAGGTTCCCATGTCATCCGGGCGACCTTCGCCGCCCCACATGGCAGTTCTGGAAAATCCGAGTTCGAGGCTTCGCAAGGGCCGAATGTTCAGGCGCATGCCCCAGAGGCGCGCATCCGGCACTGCACGCTCAGCTTCCATTTGAGACATGAAGGTGACCAATTGCCAGGGGCCCAGCCAACTCAGCCACGGAGATTCGAAGGGCTGGCTGCTATTGCGTTGCAGAAAAATGCCAGGGATTGGCCGTGCCTCGTGACTAAGAATTAGGCTGGAATCCCACCCTGGTCCCCACCAGCGATCGACTGCCCCGACACCGAGAGCCCAGTTGCCAAAAAGGTGGCTCAAATAGGATCCGTCGAATCGCAATGACTGATCGTCATCAGGTTTATGTGCATAACCGATTTGCACATTAAAGACGGTGTTGCGGGCTATGAAATTGGCCCCCAGTTCGGACTCATACTTCTCTCGCCGATTGGAGCTGAAGTCCCCTACCGCACTGAGGTTATTGCTGAGGGTGGTCCTTTGTTCAAAGGAGCTGGCGCGCATTGCCCTGCGCAGCTCATGGCGGAGATATTGATAGGACCAGATTTGATCGGAGCTGAGCTGGCTGGGTTCGATCTGGTCGAGCTCCTGTTTGACATGACGCCACATTAGCGGCCAGCTGGACACGGGAGTATTAAGGACGCCGCCATCGACGAGATTTTGAAGGTGATGACGTGTTTGCTGATCTCCGGTATCAACCCATGGGGCGGCCTCCGGCGCCGCGCAAAGCACCATTGCCCACAACGCGGCGATAAAAGCCGTGATGCGAGGAATTGTCGGCGCGAGAAACATAGGGCGTTGGTGCGATCCGGGATGCACCGTCTGGTCTGCGAGCATGAATATCCAAGTTGGCTTATGAGGAAGCGTTTACTGGTTGCAGGGCAAGCATCTTAGGATATTTTGTCGCCGAGTCAATGTATCTAGAATCGCAAGGCGGAGTTTTGAGTAAATTGCCTTGGGCGTCCGTTATACAAAATCCAGTTGGATTGGCGTCCCTTTTTTACCGAGTTCACAAAGTCGTGCCGGGGTTTGCGCTTTGGCGCCAAACCCCCTGGAAATATGCGTCAGTCCCTGGACACCTAAAAAAAATTCGCATAAGGTCCGGCCTTGGTTTTGGTTTGGCACTGCTGCGTTGGCCGGAATCAGCTTAGCAATCGGAGAAAGTGGTGGATTCTTGTTGTACCTTCACTTTGTGTAACCCAGTAACAAAAATAAACAGCACAAAAGAGGAGTGAATTATGGCTGCTCGTGAATATGGCACTGTCAAGTGGTTCAATAATGCAAGAGGCTATGGTTTTATCACGCGTGGTGATAATACAGATGATATCTTCGTTCATTACCGCAACATTCGTGGTGACGGATATCGCTCACTGAGTGAAGGACAAAAGGTGGAATTCGAATTACAACAAGGTGAAAAAGGATTACAGGCTGAAGACGTTGCCTGTATTTAATTAATTTCTTTGGATCAAGTACCGTTTAGCTCGGTCTCTGCTGGGTAATATTTTCCGCTTTATATGACACGGCTCTGCGCTCGGAGCCGCGTCTTCAAGTTTATTTATTCGATATTCGCGATCTATTGCGGCGTTATTTTGATCAGTGCGGCCAATCTCGGATGATCAAGATAATGCAATTCGCCACTGCGCATTCGACGTTTTTGCCGCAGCGTAATCACTTGGTTAACCCGATAAGCAGGTTCGGCAACCTCGTCGCCCGATTCCGGGGCTTCGCTCTCCCACGTACGGTTAGCCATTTCGGCCTCTTCTCGCGGTTCCGGTGGAAGGAGGATGCCGTAAGGTGAGTCCTGGTATGAATTTGTAGTGAATTCGCTTAACCAGAGATCTGTTTGTACATGTAGAAACCGGCTGACGCCAAGGGTCAACGTGCCTTGCAGCTCAAAATAGCGACCGTACTGATTGCCTCCGTGAAGAATCAAAGGTGTGGCTTTTTCCACTGGTTCCAAAGGTTGCAACCATGTTTCATGAAACAGGATTCGGTAGCGTCGAGCCAGGGCACTACGGGTATTTTGTAGATTGCGTTGCTGAGCAGGCAGATATACTAAATATTCTGATGCTGTATTCGAGCCGGGCTGCGTGATTACCGTTTGGCTCTGCCCCCGCTCTTGGGTCAGGGTTTGCAGAAACTCATCAGTGACAGCCGTAGGCTCCTGTGTTGGCATCTCCTTGGGATCGATCAGGCGTCGCCATTGGGTGGGGTATTCCAATTGGGTATTTTTCTGCCAGCTTTCATCGTCAATGCCCAGACTGCTGCCACGGCGTTCGAAAACGATAAGTTCAATTTGATATACCTTGCCATTCGCCCAGGCTTCGCCGCCCAAGCTGACTAAGATCAGCGTAATCCAGGCGAATTTCGAGAGGGTGGCCTGCGAAATGAGTCGCACCATAGAAGCCATAGATATTTCCTTTGAACGAACACTTGTATGTCGGATCATGCTTGTTTGCCTGCAAGAGCTTCCAGGGCTGTGTAGGTTTGCTGAATCCGTTCGTTGGGATCTTCCATGGCGGCGAAAAACTTTAAGTGAGTCGCCCCCTCAAGCCGGTAACAC
>JAEZGT010000026.1 GCA_023416875.1 Pseudomonadota bacterium | reverse complement strand
CAACAGTCCTGGGCGCACGAGCTGCTGCAGCGGCAGGTTAAACATCTCACCTGCTTGATGGACGATTTACTGGATGTGTCGCGTATTTCCAACGGTCGTATTCAGCTGCATAAAGAAGTGGTGGACCTGTCCCAGGTAGTTCGCCACGCGGCCGAGAGCGTATCGCCGTTGCTAAAAAGACATCGGCACGAATTACGCTTGGAGCTGCCCGACGAAAGCTGTTATGTGGAAGGCGACACAGTGCGCCTCACCCAGATTCTGGGCAACCTGCTCACCAACGCCGCTAAATATATGGACGACGGCGGCCGGGTGGACTTGGTGCTGGAACGGGAAGGGGAAAACAGCGCATGCATTCGGGTGCGGGATCGCGGTGTGGGCATTCCCGAAGATCTGTTGACCAAGGTGTTCGACCTTTTTGTGCAGGCGCCCTCCGCCCTCAACCGGGCTCAGGGCGGCTTGGGTATAGGACTTGCCCTTGTGCGCGCTCTGGTGGACCTGCACGGCGGCAGCGCTTACGCCACCAGTGCTGGTCCCGGCTTGGGCGCGGAATTTACCGTCAGCCTGCCCTTGGTGAACCAAAAGCCGAATATTGAGAACGCTCCTTCGCTCACCACTATCAGCGCGCAGCCACTGCGTATTCTGATCATCGACGACAACGTGGATTCCGCCACTGGGCTTTCCCTGTGTCTGGAGAGCCTAGGCTACGAACTCCGCAGCGCCCACACTGGCAAGGAAGGCGTCACGGCCGCGCGGAACTACCAGCCGGACGTCATCTTGCTCGATATAGGTTTGCCCGATATCGACGGCTGCGAGGTCGCCCGGAGACTGCGCGAAGAGCACAGTCTAAACAGCACCCGCATAGTCGCCATGACCGGTTACAGCGGCGATGCCGATCGCGACCGCGCCCAGCGGGCGGGTTTCGACCACTATCTCGTTAAACCCGTCGAACTGCCCAAATTACTGGAGCTGTTGGACTCATTAGCCTGCGAGACCGGGGCGGCATAACCCCCGGTTAAAAATCTGCGGTGAGATCAGCAAAAAACATTTAACCCTCGCACTGCTGCTCAACCTATTGTCTGGTTCATAATAAAAAGCGATTTTCCTTTCTCACATTCACAGACAGCCATCATGAAAAATAATAAATACCTTTTTCCGCGTTCCATTCTGCTTTTGTCCGCACTGTTACTCGCTGCGATCAGCGCGCATGCCGATGTTCGCCTGCCGCGCTTGCTGAGCGACGGCGCGATTTTGCAGCGGGATAAACCCTTAAATATTTGGGGATGGGCGGACGACGGCGAAAAAATCACTGTGCAATTCGCCGGCAGGACTTACAGCAGCACTGCGAAAAACGGTCGCTGGTCGGTCACCCTACCCAAACAAACAGCCGGTGGCCCGCACCAGTTGGTCATCAAAGGCAATAACACCATCGAGCTGCGCGATCTCTGGTTTGGCGATTTGTGGATTGCCGCCGGCCAGTCCAACCTGGAACTCCCGCTGCGCCGCGTCGCCCAGCGTTATCCGGATGTAATTCCCAATACCAATCTGCCGCAGATTCGCCAGTTTTCCGTGCCCCTGATTTATTCAGTGGATAAAGCTCATGAAGATTATCAACAAGGCAGCTGGAAAACCGCAGTACCGGAAAATCTGCCGGATTTTTCTGCCGTTGGATTTTTCTTCGCTGAAGAGTTGTGGCAACAATATCAAGTGCCGGTCGGCATTCTCAGCCTCAGCGTCGGCGGCTCGCCAGCTCAGGCGTGGATGAGCGAAGCCGCGCTGCAGAAATATCCGCACTATCTTGCAGAGGCTAACTTGTTCAAAGATCCAACCTATCTGCAGAACACCATCACCAAAGATAAAGCGGCCAGCGACGCCTGGTACAACAATTCACAGCAACAAGACATCGGGTTGCAGGACGAACAGCCCTGGCACACCACACCTGCTGCGACAGATTGGCAACTCCTAAATGTGCCAGGCCGCTTTCTCGCGCAAAATATCGACTTCACCAACGGCGTCATCTGGCTGAAAAAAACTTTTGAACTCACACCCGAACAAACCAAGAGCGCAAACGCCACTTTATGGCTGGGTGTATTAGTGGACGGAGACGAGACCTATTTGAACGGCGCGCGAATTGGCAGCGTCGGCTATCAATATCCACCGCGAATTTATTCCGTTCCTGCAGGCGTTTTGAAAGCCGGCACCAACACCATTACCGTGCGCCTGACCAGTTACACCGGCAACCCCGGGTTTGTGCCGGACAAGACCTACGCTCTGGATCTCGGCAATCAAAAAATCGATCTCACCGGCCAGTGGCATTACAAAATCGGTATGCAATCCGGCCCTATGCCCGCCACCACCACCCTGCACTACCTGCCGGCCAGTCTGTTCAAAGCCAAACTCGCACCCGCCCTTGCCTTCAACATCAAAGGTGTTATCTGGTATCAGGGCGAATCCAACGTGCAACGCCCGCCGCGTTTGCACACCATTCCGCAGGAACTGATTCCGACCACCAACTCCGCTGAGGAATACACAACCCTGTTCCCCGATTTAATCCGCGACTGGCGCAAACAGTTCAATCAAGGCGATTTTCCTTTCCTATTTGCACAACTTCCAAATTTTATGGAAGCCAAAACCGAACCCGGTGAAAGCGAATGGGCCGACCTGCGCCAGGCACAAGCGGAAGCTCTCAAACTCAAAAACACAGGCATGGCCGTCACCATCGACACCGGCGAATGGAACGACATCCACCCACTCAACAAAAAAGACGTCGGCCACCGCCTCGCCCTCCAAGCCCGCAAAATCGCCTACGGCGAAAAATCCCTACTCGCATCAGGCCCAACCGTAAAATCAATCAAACGCAAAGGCATCCAATTGATTATTCAATTCGACAACGTCGGCAAAGGATTGGAAATACGCGGATCATCACCGCAACACATTGCGATTGCAGGTGATGACAAAAAGTTTGTTTGGGCAGATGCGAGAGCAGACGGAAAGCGACTGATCGTTTGGCACAATGACATTAAAAAGCCAACTTGGGTGCGTTATGCCTGGGCAGATAATCCGGAGGGGGCGAATATTTATAATTCCGAGGGGTTGCCGGCGGAGCCGTTTGAAAGCACGACAAATTAAAATTCAAGTATCACCTCGCTTACTGCCTATAAGAGGAAGTTAAATGGCACTTATAGCCCCAAAAAAACAACAAAGCGCTTTCGCGCCATTTTTTAGATCAACACTTGAATAAACAGTGCGCTCTCGTATAATACCCTACGATGGATAACGCAAAGGGATCTAGCA
>JAEZGT010000344.1 GCA_023416875.1 Pseudomonadota bacterium | reverse complement strand
CCAAAGATATCCGGCAGCAAACCCGTATATTCCACCTTGAGGCGCGCCATGCCATCCGTGATAACAAATTCTGTATGAAGACGATCAGTGGCCGACACTATAGTACCCGGAACGACGCAGCCGCCGGCGCGAATGGATTTATGTAAGGGCGCCTCTCCCGCGACGATTTTTGAGACGGGATAAAAATAGTCTGCGTAATTTCGCAGGAAATACGCGCCGAGACCTACAATCGCGGAACTGACCACTACCAGGACGAGAACCAGCAACAGTCTCTGTTTTCTGACTGGATGCATTACTGCTTACCTCTCATTGGAACTCTGTGCCCTGCGACGGGCCAGGCTCTGCTGCTTAATAAAACGTTTGCGTTGAAATCGTGGCTCCAGAACCAGCAGCGCCAGCCCGGCAAAGGTAATCGCATAACAGGCCCAGACATAGGGTCCGTGGCCATTCATCCAGAGAAACGCCTGCAGATCCGCAAATTGAAATGCAATCTTCATCGCTCTACCCCTTAGCCACTATTTCTTGAACCCAGTTGGTTTTCTGCTCACGCCGGAGAATCTCCACGCGGGTGCGCAGTAACAGCACCCAGGCGTAAAAAATGTAAAACGCCAGAATCATCAGCAACAGCGGATATCCCATGCTGGGGTCGATGCTGGACTTCTGGGTCAACTTGAGCGTGGCCGGTTGATGCAGGGTGTACCACCAATCCACCGATTTATAGATGATCGGGATATTCACCATACCCACCAGAGCCAGGACGGCACTGACTTTGTCGGCAGTGTCCTGGTTTTGGTAGGCCCCCTGCAGCGCCACTATGCCCAAATAAAGAAGAAACAGAACCACCATGGAAGTGATGCGCCCGTCCCACACCCACCAGGCCCCCCAGGTCGGTTTGCCCCAAACCGCGCCGGTAAACAGCGCCAGGAAGGTCAGTACTGCACCGATGGGAGCTGCGGCTTTCATCACCATAAAGGAGAGTTTCATACGCCAGATCAGGCCTATGGCACCGCTGATGGCCATGACGTAATAACCGGCCATCGCCAATATGGCTGTAGGGACATGGATATAAATGATGCGCGCGCTATTGCCCTGCTTAGCTTCTGCGGGGCCAAATGCCAGCCCCCAGATGGACCCCGCCAGGATCAGCGCTACGGAGATAAAGCCGAGCCACGGCAACCAGGCCGCTGTTTTGTCGTAAAACCATTTTGGAGAGCCTAAACGGTGAAACCATTGCCAAGCCACGTTGTTCAACCTTCATTTATTGGAATTCTTTACGGCGGCACCTTACTCAGGCGCGCACGCTTATTTTCAAGGCCCCGGCTATGGCAAAAGGTGCCAACACTGACCAGCCCAACAGCATCGCGCAGAGAATTGCCAGCTCCGCATCAACCGGAAAACCGCTTATCGCGTTCTTGACCGCTCCCGAGCCGAATATCAGCACCGGTACATAAAACGGCATGATGATCAGGGAGAGCAGCAAACCGCCCTTGCGCAGACCGACCGTCAGCGCAGCGCCTATAGCCCCAATCAGACTCAAACTGCCGGTGCCGATCAACAGCGTCATCACCAGCACGCCGTAACCGCCCGCCGGCAACTGCAACATCACACCCAATACTGGTGCCAGCAGCGTCAGCGGAACACCGGTCAGCAGCCAGTGGGCGAATACCTTGGTCAACACCAAGCACGCCAGCGGCTGCGGGCTGAGGACCATTTGTTCGAGTGAGCCATCGTCAAAGTCACTGCGGAACAGGCCATCCAGGGAGAGAAGTGTCGCCAACAGGGCAATCACCCACAACATTCCCGGGGCGATACGCGCCAACATAGCCGGCTCTTCACTGATGCCGAGGGGGGTAAAGACCACCACCATCAGAAAAAAGATCAGCGGATTGGCGAGATCTCCTTTGTGCCGGTAGGAGAGCAACAGCTCCCGGCGCAGACTCTGCCAAATGGCGCGGCGCAGACTGGGTGTTTCAACCATCGAACGCCACCTCAGTCGGCCGAGCCAGCTCAACCATCCGCACATTGGGCAGAGCGAGGGGCTGGTGCGTCGTGAGTATGACCAAACCCCCGTTAGAGGCATGGCGCTGAATCAAAGTTTCCAGGTTTTGTACGCCAAACCGGTCAATTGCTGTGAACGGTTCGTCAAGAATCCAAATTGTTGCCTTAGTTATGTAGAGACGCGCCAGAGCAACACGGCGAAGTTGGCCTGCGGACATCTGATGGCAGGGTGTCTCTTCGTAGCCATCCAACCCCACATGGGCGAGCGCTGAGGCGACCGATCCCGGAAAAGGCATGCCCTGGACACCGAAAAACCAGTGCAGGTTCTCCTGCGCCGTCAGCGACTTTTTCACGCCCGGCTGATGCCCGAGATACAACAGCTCGCTGCACATGGAAAAATCCGGCACCCGCAGCGACTGTCCCTGCCACAACATATCGCCGGTCCATTCGTCGAACAGGCCACACATGGCTCGTAAAAACGTGGTTTTGCCGGCGCCGTTAGGACCGGCGATCTGCACCACTTCACCGCTGTGCAAGGAGAAGTTCAGAGGATTGAACAAGGGGTGGCCATCGCGCAGGCAGGTGAACTGTCGAAATTCTAAACTCGGCACACAGATTCCCGATCGATGACGTCAGTGAAGGACTAAAAGAAGCGGCGGATTATGCCACTACCCGAGTCAGTGTAGTCCATCAACGTATCGCCACCGACCGCGGACGAAGGCGGCATAATCCATGCAAACCTCAATACATTCAAGTGTTTAAGACAACAAATTGAACTTCTGCCGCAAATTCACAGGTGCCTTAAATCCGGCAGGGACGCCACCAACTGCTATTTTTACTGGAGTTACCCGCGACTTCACTTGCCATGCAGATCGACACCAACACCATCAGCAAAGCTCCGACCAGCACCTCGGCCAGCCTTACGCCCGAGATGGAACAGCTGCTGACGGGATTGAAAGTCCAACTCGGCCAGAAACTGGACGCGAGTGTGGCGCAGGTGACGGCACTGAGTGAGGCTGAGAAACAACAATTGCTGGCAACCCGCGCAGCGGACAAACCGCTTGCGGGACAGCGCACCTTGGTGGCTGTGCTTCAGGACCCCGAAGTCAAACTGGCGGAGCTGACCATCCGCGATCGCAGCATCACCACGCTGACCAATCTGCCGTTACAACAAAATGCCAAAGTCCAGGTGCTGGTGACGCCACGGGGATTATTGGTGCTGCCCCCGGTTCCTCCGTCGGAGACACCTCCGGCACTGTCACAAAAACCTCTCCCGGCGGGATTGCCTCTGGTCCAGGCGGCACCGCTTCCGGTTCAGACACAGCCACCTCCTGGCAACTCCAACACACCGCTATCCATCCAAGCGAACACATCACCCGCCGGCACTTCACCATTGCCGGCAATGGTCTCGTCCGGATCGCAACCCGCCGTCCAGCCCACAATTCCAGCCCCCGTGCTGGATATTCAGGTAGCCAAAACCCAGCCGTCGCCGCTTCCTATAGGGGCGTCTGGAAAAGAAAAATTGTTGGCCGCCGCTGTTTCACAGACGCTGCCCGCGGCACAGCCGCTCAAAGCGCTGCTGCGTTCGGCGGAGACAATTGGGGAATTGGTCACTCGGTCACCTCCAGCGTCAATTCCGTCACCGTTGATAAAACTCGGCGACGCACTGAACAAGATCGCTTCGCTGGCACTTGATCCAAACTCGGTAAAACCCGATTCGCTACGGCAGGCAATGAGTGACAGTGGGCTTTTTTATGAGCGCCGGCTGGTAGCGGAGGACACGGTGCGCCGAGCGGGGGAGCCACCAGTTCAACCGCTCGCCGACCGTGATATCAAGGGGGCTCTTGTTCAACTGAGCCAATGGGTGGTGAATCAGACCTTCACACCGGCGCCCGCAGTGCAGACAACCTCGGACACTCTGGCGCAGTTAATGATGAGTCTGACCAGATTGTTCGCGCCGCGCTCAGAATCTCCAAAAGGCGCATCAACACGAGGTTTAGACCGCGCTGTGCAAGAGCTGGTGGAAAAGTCTCTGGCACAGGTGCAACTGCAGCAGTACCGCACGCTGAGCTCTCAGCTGCAAGACCCCACTGCGCCAGCTCAATGGCATATGGATATCCCCCTAAAACTGCCGGACGGCTACGGCAACCTCTATTTGCATCTGTTTGAACCGCGCCCGCCCGTTGAAGAAAAGACGTCGGAGAAACAAAAGCGCGCAAAGAAGGAAGGCAAAGGCCGCTGGCGGGTGTTTTTGGAATTGGAGCTCGATCATATGGGTGCGTTGGCCGCCGAGATCTCAGTGCAGGACAAAAACGTGGAAGCAACCTTGTGGGCTGAGGACGACAGCCTGCGGGAGCGCGCTAACGCGCAACTGTTGCAACTGCGCCAGGACCTGGAACAACAGGGGATGGTGGTGACGGATCTGCGCTGTTCCGACAATCCGCCGCCGGCTCAAAAAATTCGGCTGGATTACGCTCTTATTGATGTAAAGACATGAGCACACATCCTCCTCTTCGCCCTGAACTGCAAAAAGCGGTGGCCCTCTTCTACGACGGTCGCGGCGCCCCCCAGGTAACCGCAAAAGGCGTTGGCGCCGAAGCTGAAGCCATAATGGCTCTGGCTCAGGAGCACGGAGTACCACTGTGCGACAACCCCGCGCTAGTAGAACTTCTGGCGCAGATCGAAATTGGCGAGCAGATCCCCGAGGCGCTCTACATTACCGTGGCGCATATCATCGCTTTCGCCTACCGCCTGCGGGATCCCCAGGCCAAGAGCCCCGATCCTTTGAGCCCCCTGCCCGGACCGCGCCTGTGATTATTGATTTGCCAGTTCCGGCAGGCCCGTTTTCGCCAAAGTCTGCAGGTTGCAATAGCCGTTAGGGTTTTTCGCCAGATATTGCTGGTGGTAAGGCTCGGCGAAGTAAAACTCTTTTGCCGCCAGAATCTCCGTGGTTACGGTACCCGCCCCGGCGGCCTGCAACTGCTGCTGGTATTGCTCGCGAGCAGCCTCTGCCTCTGCCTTCTGTTGGTCATCAAAGTAGTAGATACCGGACCTGTATTGCGTACCCCGATCATTCGCCTGACGCATGCCCTGCGTGGGGTTGTGGTTTTCCCAGAACAGCTTGAGTAAATCTTGATAGCGGATTTTCTCCGGCCAGAACACCACCAACACCACTTCGTTGTGCCCGGTCAGGCCAGAGCAAACCTCTTCATAAGTTGGATTGGGAGTGAAGCCCGCGCTATAGCCGACTGCGGTGGTGTAAACACCTTCGGTTTGCCAGAACAACCGCTCGCATCCCCAGAAGCAACCCATTCCGAACAAAGCTTTTGCAGTACCTTGCGGATACCCGTCGAGCGAAGTGCCCAACACAAAATGCCGGCTCGGCACCGGTATCGGCTCGGCGCGCCCCGGCAGCGCATCCTCCTCCCTCGGCATCACCATTTTTTTGGTATCGAAACCCCACATACCGCCTCCTCTCAGGACTTGTTTAGAGATTGGACTTTTTACCGCCTCTGCGGTTACGACCACAGCGAATTGTTGTTATTCTCTAGGCCTCTTTCAGCCACGACCAGCTTGCATGCAGAGTTTCGAATCCCCCTACTTCGCCGCGGTCGACCTGGGCTCCAACAGCTTCCATATGATCATCTGCCGGGTCAACCAGGATACGGTGGAAACCGTAGACCGGGAAAAAGACATGGTGCAGATCGCGCGGGGGATGCAGTCCGGCATAATCGCGCCGGACGCCCAGGAGCGGGCGCTGCAGTGTCTGAAGCGCTTCGCCGAACGGCTGCGCGACATCCCCAGCCCCCAGGTTCGCGCGGTTGGTACCAAAAGTTTGCGCGCCGCCAAAAACTCCGAAACATTCCTGCGAGATGCAGAAGAAGCGCTCGGCCATCCCATCACCATCATTTCCGGCTTCGAAGAAGCGCGCCTCGTATACAAGGGCTTGGCCCACTGCGTCACCAACGACAACAACCGCCGCCTAGTGATCGACATAGGCGGCGCCAGCACGGAATTTATCATCGGTCGCGACACTGAGCCGGAGCTGCTGGAGAGCCTTAATTTCGGTTGCGTGGTATATGCGGAAAAGCACGATCTGAAACACCAGGCGACCGCGCGCGGTATGCGCGCCGCCTACCTCGCCGCCTGCGCCGAGGTTGAAACCATCCGTCCGGCCTATCTGAAAAAAGGCTGGGACATGGTATATGGCACCTCCGGTACCATGCGCGCCATCGCCGATCTGGTCGCTCCCCTTGATGGTGGCGCCATTATCCGGGCCGCCTCTCTGCGGGAATTAAGCGCGGATGTGATCGACAACAGCGAAAACGTGCTGCGCTCCATGCCGAAACTGCGCCGGGACGTATTACCCGCCGGCATAGCGGTATTGCGGGCGATATTCGATGAGTTGAAGCTCGATAAAATTCATGTCGCGGACGCATCACTGAAAGAAGGTTTGATCTACGACACCATCGGCCGCTTTCACAATGTGGACGCCCGCTACGCCGCTGTCGCCAAATTGCAGGGTCAATACAATATCGATCAAGCCCAGGCCGAGCGGGTCGCCAAAGCCGCCATCAGCTTCTGGCGGCAAATACGCTCACCCGATCTGCCGGGTGTGTCGCGCACCAAAATTCTCACCTGGGCGGCGCAGCTACATGAGGTGGGTATGGGAATTTCCCATTCCGGCCACCACAACCACGGTTATTACATATTGCGCCACAGCGATCTGGCTGGTTTTGGCCGCTACGAACAACACCTGCTCGCCTGTCTGGTGCGTGCCCACCGTAAAAAAATTCACGATGACCGTTTCGACGGCATGGAGAAAAAAGTGCGTCTCGCACTCTTACCCATGCTTGTGTGTCTACGACTGGCGATAGTACTTCACCGCCGGAGGGACGATTTGCAGGTGTTGCCCGAAATCCAGCAAGCGGGAAATACCTACTCACTGATATTTCCCGAAGGCTGGCTCGAAGAAAATCCACTGACCACGGCGGGCCTGGAGAAAGAGGCGGGTTATTTCCACGACGCTGGCATCGAACTGAAAATTCTGGAGGCGTGACGCCTTCACCAACCTATGATTCTGAAACTACTGCTTGCTCTCGCCGTCCTGGTGCTTCTCTTCGGTGGCCTACGCAAATACAAAAAATTGCCGCCAGAGCGCCAGCGCTCGCTGCTGATCAAAGTCGCCGTTTTTGGCGTTGCGGGAATTTTATTAGTGGGCGTGGTAACCGGCCGAATGCACTGGTTCGGCGCTGTAATAGCCGCGCTTTTGCCGATATTAAAATTTGGTCTGCACACGGTAATGCGGATAATGCCGCTGTGGCTGCAGCGCACCGGCGGGGTTGCAACATTTAAAACCGACCACCTCGACGTCACCATTGTGATACGCACCGGGCAGCTCAATGGCTCCGTTATTAAAGGCCCCAGTGCGGGCAAAGCGATTAGTGAACTGACGGAAGACGATCTGCAGGAATTGGAAAATTATTATCGCGACCGCGATATGAAATCCTATTATCTCATTCGTTTTGCCCGCAAAGGCCAGACGTTCGGCGCCAATCAGCAGCAGCCGCCACCCCCGTCTTTCGCCAACCCGGGGCGCGAAGAAGCGCTGCAGATTTTGGGACTTTCCGGCAATCCCTCGCGGGAAGAAATCATTGCCGCGCATCGCCGCTTAATTAATAAATTACATCCCGACCGCGGTGGCAGCGACTTTCTCGCGGCGCGCGTCAATCAAGCGCGGGATATTTTGCTGAAAGAATAATTTCCCTCAGCTCTTCTTACGCAACAGCAGATGGATGTAACGACCGAGATCGCGATAAGGCTGTTGGCGGGAAAAGTGCAATTCCAGTTGTTCGACCACATCCGGTTGTTTTTCATAAAGGCGCTTGTCGAGCACATAATCGTGAAAAACCCGGATACCGCTCTGACATACGATTTCGTAATTCCATTGCTCTGCCCACGCACGGGCTTGTTCCGGTTGCAGCGGATTTAATGGTGTCAGTCCGCCGCGCATACCTCGAAAATCTCCCTTCACCACTTTTGCGTAATTGGTACGCAGCAAATTTTTAAAAATCAGTCCGTTGACGTTATAAAAAATCAATGAACACCAGCCGTGCGGCACCAGCAGAGAATCCACGGCGGCAAAAAATCCTTCGGGTTGATCCAACCATTCCAACAC
>JAEZGT010000340.1 GCA_023416875.1 Pseudomonadota bacterium | reverse complement strand
GCGCGATCTCCAGGTCGCTATAACCATTGGCGCGTTTGAAGTTGTGGTGCAGCTCAGTCATCAACGACTGGTGCTCCTCGTCCTCGAAGGCGATTTTCTCAGACAGGATGAGCACACCACCGGGCACGGTGCCTCGAGCTATGCGCTGGAGCAGGGCTTCGCGTTCCGCAAGGGGAATAAATTGCAGGGTGAAGTTCAGCACGCTCACTGATGCCTGTTCTATAGCGACGTCCTGGAGGTTGGCGCAGACCAGTTGTACCGGCACCTCGCCGGAGTCCGCAGCCAATACGTTGCGGCAGCGCTCGATCATATCGGGAGAGTTGTCCACCGCCACTATGCGCGTGTCTGCCGCGGCTATGCGATGGCGCATGGAGAGTGTCGCTGCTCCCAGGGAGCTGCCCAGGTCGTATAGATTGGTGCTGGTTTGCGCGTAGCGCTCGGCGATCTGGCCGATCATATGGATGATGGTGCTGTAGCCAGGCACAGAGCGTTTGATCATATCCGGGAAAACCGCCACCACCCTCTCATCAAAACGAAACCCGGTCACCTCTTCGTGAGGTTGCGCGTAAAGGCGATCTATGGAATCAGGCATGGGAGAGGCGCCGCTGTGCAAAAATGCCGGGATTTTACTCCCGCCGTCTATGTACCCACAACGTCAGCAGGTTAGACCGGCAGCCTACCTTTCGCTTGTCATCATCTACACTGTTATGGTTTGAGCCGAAAAGGTGAATTTGCCGACAGAAAACGCAGCACGGCTGTAGGACCTGGCGGAACCGTTACGCGATCAACAGTCTGTAGGGCTTATGGACGGTGAGTGACATCAAATACAGCAAATTGCGCTTTCTGATTGCTGATGATTTCAGCAATTTCCGCGCAGTGGTCGGCACCATGCTGGGCAAACTCGGTATCCACCATATTGATACGGCGAGCAATGGCGCCGATGTCTTGAATAAATGTCAGCGCCGGACCTATGACCTGATCCTGTGCGACTACGACCTCGGTCCCGGCCGCAATGGACAGCAGGTGCTGGAAGAATTGCGCTTCAAGAATCTTCTGCCGCGTACCTCTCTGTTTGTGTTGGTTTCCGCCGATGCTGCCAAGGACGTGGTGATGGCCGCATACGATTGCGAACCGGATGATTACCTGATGAAGCCCATTACTGCGCAGATGCTGGAGCAGCGGGTGACCCGCCTGTTGCGCAGGCGCCACGCAATGTCCGGCGTATACAGCGCGTTAGATATGGATGATCGCCGCCGCGCTATGGCATTTCTGATCGATTTGTCCGCCACCGATAATCGCCACGCCCGCGTCGCGCAAAAGATGCTCGGAGAGGTTTTTATTGCCGAAGGTGAATTGCATAAGGCGGAAAGGTTATACACCAAGGTGCTGGAACTGTACCCGGTGGACTGGGCGCGCCTGGGGCTTGCCCGGGTGAAACACTTGCAAGGCGAGTTGACGGTGGCTGGAAGTTGGCTGGAAAAAATCGTTAAGGACAACCCTCTCTATCTGCCGGCGTACGACGTGCTGGCAAACAATTGGGAACAGCTCGGTGAAACGCAGCAGGTACAGGCGGCGGTGGAGCGCTCCGTGGCCATCTCGCCGAAATCCATTTTGCGGCAGAAGCGTTTGGCGCAGGTGGCCGAGCGCAATGGCGATTTAGGCACATCGCTGCAGGCACTGCGCTCCACCGTGCGGCTCGGCGCACTGTCTTGCCATGCTTGTCCAGAAGACGGGTTTCAATTCGCGCGCGTGGCCGCCACGTCGCTGGAAAAAAAATTGCAACCTGCTGAACCATTGGTGCATGAGGTGGTGGAGGTAATGAGCACCACTCGTCAGCGGTTTGCTCTGACGCGGGAACAGTTGAGCCGTGCGGAATTGCTCACCGCCCGCTTATTGGCGCATGGCGGTAAAGTCGAGCGCGCCAAATCATTGGTGGAGGTAACGGAAAACCAACTGCGCCACGCCGGCGAAGTGCCGTTGGAAGTCGATATGGAACGTGTTCAGGCCCTGCAGGCACTTGGCGAGCATGAGCAGGCGGACGGTCTGCTGCATGAATTATTACAACGCTATGCCTATGATCAGGGCGCTTTGGAAAAATTGGATACCCTGCTAGCAGAGCCGGTGAGCGAAACCAACAGAGCGATGATTGCGACAGTTAACCGTGAAGGCATCGACCTGTATAATCAGGCCCGCTTTGACGAAGCCATTGCATGTTTTGAAAAAGTGCGGCGGATTTTTCCGCGTCACGTAGGTGTGCATCTCAATATCGTGCAGTCGTTGATCGGTAAGTTGCGCGCCGGTCAAAAAGACGTTGAGACCATACACACCACGGAGCGGGCTATCGCCACTATAAGTTCGTTGATCGAACCGGATCATTCTCAATACGCCAGGTTTCAGCGGTTGCAGGACATGGCGACCGTTAGCATGGCGCGTTACTAGGAAAATAATAATGACAAAACCGACCAATTCTGTTGATTTCTCGCTGGTGCTCGCCTCCAGTGTCCACGATATGAAAAATTCCATCGGCATGTTGGTGGCATCCCTGGAATCGTTTATCGAGGAATTTCCCCCCGTCAACGACCGTCAAACCAAACATTTCAATACACTGCATTACGAAGCGTCGCGCATCAATGCTGAACTTGTTCAGCTCCTGACGATTTACCGTATGCAGAATGACCATCTGCCGCTGCGAGTGGATCAGCACTACGTGATAGATGTGCTGGAAGATCAGCTCGCGCGCAACCACAGTTTGCTAGAGAGCCGCAACATCCATCCGCAGCTCGAGTGTGACGACAGTCTGGAATGGTTTTTCGACGCTGATCTGGTGGGGTGTGTGGTGCAAAACGTGATCGTCAACTGCTCGCGTTATACCCGCGGAAAACTATTGGTACGGGCGGCGGTAGAGCAGGATTTTTTACGCATCACCGTGGCGGACGATGGTGGCGGTTATCCACCGAGTATGTTGGAGAGCCCCTCTACCTTTGTGAACAGCGCGGAAGTCAATGAAGGCAGTACTCATCTTGGGTTGTACTTTGCCGAAGAGATTGCGCGCCTGCACAAACAGAAAAATTGCGTTGGTTATATCCGTCTGGAAAACGGCCCTCCACTGGGTGGGGGTTGCTTCAATTTGTTTTTGCCGTGAGGGGCTGATCAGCCCGCTCGCAGCGGGGGCGGACAGTGCTGGCGCACTGGCAGGTGTATGGTAAAACG
>JAEZGT010000336.1 GCA_023416875.1 Pseudomonadota bacterium | reverse complement strand
GTGTGCACGCTGGACCAGATGGGTTTTAGCAAGGTGTTTTCAGCAGGCTCACAAAATTCGCGCACCTCGCCTTCTTTAGCTTTTATTTGAGCAAGCAAATGCAATTGCTTGCGCGCACGCGTGCAGGCTACATACAACAAACGGCAGGCTTCCAATTGCGTGCGTTTTTTCTGTTCGTATTCCAGGTGCTTGTAGATGGGGTCTTTATCCTGCCCGGTGGCGCTGATGGGGGCGAGCAGCCATTCTTCGCGACCGTCCAAACTTAAACGTTCTTGCCAGAGCAATAATTCCGAATCCTGATTGCGCGGTTGGCGGTGCAGGCCGGGGAGTATGACGGTGTCGAATTCCAGTCCTTTGGATTTGTGCATGGTCATAATTTGCAGGCGTTCGTCCGCTTGCGGGTCCGGCGCGGCGAAGAGTTTTTCCAAACCTTCATTTAATTGTTCGAGCGTCGGAACGTCTCCCGTTGCATTTAATTTTTCCAGCAATTGCAAAAAACGCTCGGCGTCGTCGAGTTCGCTCGCTTGCTGCAAACATGCGGGGCCGCCGAGGGCGATCCAGGTTCCTTCCACCCATTGGCGTAAGGGTTTGCGGTGACGTTCCGCCAGTGCGGTTTGCAGGATTGGCGTGATGCGTTGCAGGCGCGCGCGGCCATCGGCGGAGAGGGCGCGCTCGGTGGTGAAGAGTTCTTCCTGCCGGGTTTGGTTGGCCAAGGCGCTGTGCATTTGCCGAATGATGGGCGTTTCCGCCGGGCCTTGGTTGGCGATGATTTCCAGATCGGCCAGGGTGAGGCCGCACCAGGGCGCGCGCAGTATGGCGAGCCAGTGGATGCGGTCGGCGGGAAACAGCAGCGCTTGAGTGAGGGACATTAAATCCATCACCACCGGTTGTTCGGCGAGGGTTTCCAGATCCACGGCGCGGAAGGTGAGGCCCGCCGCTTTAAGCGCTGGGATGATGTGGGCGGCGTGGTTGCGGTTGCGCACCAGCAGGGCGATGGTGCCGTCTGGATTTTGGGCGCGTGCTTGCTGGATCAGGTCGCACACCAATTGGCCTTCAAATTCCGCTGGCAAGCCTTTTTCGTACAGGTGGGTTTGCACCGCGGGGCCGGGAATTTCCGGGCGGAAGGCTTCCGCCGGGGAGAAGGCCACAGCGCCGGAGGAAATGTTGTGGCGCGCGGGGAAGGCGCGCTGGAATACGCGGTTGATCCACTCCACCACGCCCGCCTGGGAGCGGAAGTTGGCGGTGAGTTGCAGCGGCTCCAGCGGCAGGCCGCCGAGGCCGTGTTCTTTGCAGTGGAGGAACAGGCCGACGTTGGCGTTGCGGAAGCCGTAGATGGACTGCATGGCATCGCCCACGCAGAACAGGGTGCGGCCATCGCCCGGTTGCCAGCCGGCGGTGAGCCTTTGCAGCAGGTCCACCTGGCTGAAGGAGGTGTCCTGAAACTCGTCGACCAGTATGTGCTGGATGCGGTGGTCCAGGCGTAACGCCAACTCTGTTGGCGCTTGTTCGTCCCCCAGGGCCTGACGGGCGCGACTGCTGATTTCCACAAAGTCCACTTCGCCGCGGGCGGCGAACACCAGTTTGAGGTGGGCCACCAGCACGGGCAGAACGGCGGTAAGCGCCTGGAGGATTTGCCATTGCTGGTCGTTGTAGGTGGTTGCGGGCCAGGCGCTGATGCCTTGCAGGGGTTCCAACAGGTCCGGCACTTCCTGCAGCTGGCCGATCAGTTCCTGCAGGCTGTCCTTCCTTCTTTTATATGCGGCTTTTTCGTCTTTACCTTCGCCGGCGGGGAAGCCCGCGCGCTTGTCCACGGTTTTGCGCCACTCGCCTTTTTGGGTGAGCAGCAGGCAGGCAAGGCCGCGCCATTGGGGCATTTCTTCCGGGCGGCAGTCCGGCAGGCGGCCCAGTTGATGGAGCGCGTTGACGGGCGACGGGGGGTTGATTGGCGATAGCACGTTTTCCCGCAGCAGGTTGGCGGCGGCAAAATCGCCCAGCTCCGCCAAGGTCTGGTGGCATTCCGGCGGCAGCAGTTCGCGCAGGCGGGTCATTTTGTCGATCAGCGCGTGTTGCAGATGGTATTCCAGCAGGTCGCGAAGAGCGTCCGGGCTGGTCATGCCCTGGGTGCCCATTCCCTGGGATTGATAGAGGACGGGCAGCCAGATATCGCGACTGCCGAGCATTTTGCAGAGCAGTTCTTCCAGGCGGGAGTAGCGGTTGTCCAGGTGGCCGAGCAGCTGGGCGAGGCTGTCCGCCCAGGGCATTTCGCTTTCCAGGGTATCCAGCAGATCCTTTACCGCCGCCTTGTACAGGGGCTGGGCATCTTCCGTGGTGGCCACACCCGCGCCGAGGGAGGATTGCAGCGGCAATGCTTGGGTGAGCATGGCACACAGGCTATCGAAGGTGCGGATTTGCAGGCGCGATGGATTGGTAAGCAGTTGCCAACCATATCGCTCATCGGCCTGCAATGCGTCGCGGGCGAGCTGCCAGGTTTGCAGTGCATGGGCTTCCTGCGGCTCGGGGCCGCGCCCCGCCGCCAGGGCGCCGAGGATACGCGCGCGCATTTCCGCCGCCGCTTTACGGGTAAAGGTGATGGCGAGAATGGATTCCGGCTTGGTGACCCGCGCCAGCAGGGTGAGCACGCGCTGGGTCAGCAGCTCGGTTTTACCGCTGCCCGCCGGGGCCTCGCAGATAAAGGAGCCGGTGGGGTCGAGGGCGCGCTGGCGCTGGGGGCGGTCGGCGGGGTGACGAATATCGGTCTGGCTCATGCGCCCTCCTCCTCATCAGCCAAAAGGTCAGTCAGGCCGACGCGAATGCGGCAGAGACTGTGCAGCTCGCAGAACTGGCAGGTGGTGACGCTGTGTTTGGGGTCGACCCGCGCTTCGCCGCGGATAAAGTCCTGGGCGAGGCGTTCCAGGGTGTCGCGCCAGTAGTTGAGGATCTCGCTCCAGTCGTCCGGCAGATCCAGTTTGCCCAGGGCTTCCGCGGCTTTCAGGCCGGGCACCAAATCCGCCTCGGCGCTGATGCCTTTGGCGGTCACTTCTTTTACATGCAGTTGCGCGAACATGGCGGCTTTCAGGCGTTCACCTTGAAGGATGCTGTAGAGCGGCACTTGAGGTTCGTCCGGGCGCTCGCCGGTCCAGGCTTTGATGTCCGTCTGGCCGGATTTGTAGTCGAGCACGACCAGCCCATTGTCGGTCTCCAATTCATCAATGCGGTCGTAGCGCACGCGTAATGGAATGCCGCCGATCTGTACTTGCTGCAGCGCTTCCTGAAATACCACGCGGAATGGCGGGCGCTGTTTTTCCAATTCCAACCAAGCGCGAATAAGGGTTGCGGCGCGCTTGCTTTCCAACTCCTTCAGGCGCGGGCCGAGGTGGGCCTGCCCTTCGATGCGCAGCCAGGAGCGGCGGATGCTGTTGTCGATCAGATCGTTAAGGGCTGGCTCTTCCAAGGCGAGCAGCGCCCGTTGGGTCTGTAGTTCTTTCCAGATCAATTCCAACGCCATATGCAGCAGGTTGCCCCGCACTGGCGGGCTTATGCCGGACTGTAAGTCTTCACTTTCATCGGCGTGCAGGCGGTGTAATGCGAAGGCTTTAAACGGGCAAGCCGCCTGATTTTTGAGGATCTGACTGCCGCCGCGCAGGCGTTTGGGTTCGAGCACTGGCGGGGCGCGGTCGTCGACCAGGCTTTCCAGCGGGCTGCCCAGCATCTGGCGGGCGTAGCTGGGCGGGGTAAAGTCCAGCAGTTGGTCGGCATCGCCTTGCGGGATAGCGTCGAGCAGCGGACTTGGCCGCAGGGGCTGGTCGCCGTCCAGCATGGGGGAGCTGAAGATCACAGTGCTGGCACTGGTGGCGAGGCGCTGGGTCAGGCGCGCGGCCAGTTCCAGCTCGCGCTCTACCGAGGCGCGTGGCATACGCCACTGCCGCTGCAGGTCCACCGGCAACAGCGGGTTGGGTTTGCTCGGCTCCGGCCAGACGCGGTCGTCCAGGCCGGTCACCCACAGGTAGTCAAAGGGCTGGCCCGCCGCTTCCAACAAACCGAGCACTTGCACCGGCGAGTCGCTGGTTTCCGGGTGGAAGGGTGTGTAAGCCAAGCGGGAGAGTTCCGCCAGCGCCTGTTGCCAGGTAACCGGCTCGGGGCTGACGCTGTCCAGGGCGGCGAGCTGGTCGAGCAGGTCCGGCCAGTGTTGGTATTGCTGGTATTCCAAGGTGTCCAGCGGGCGCGGACCGGGCCAGCCGAGGGCGCGCAGTTGCTGGTCGAACACTTTCGCCCAGGTGGCAAAGGGCTGTTTTTTCTGCCGGTAGGGGTAGATCAGTTGCTGCATATCGTGCAGTTGTTGATGCAGCTGCGCGCAGCCGATCTCCTCCCTGCCCGCTTCGGCGCGCAGGGCGGTAATGGGAATGGTCACGTAGCTACGGCGCAGATGGGCATCCAGCTGCAGGCGCGCAGTCCACTCTTGCTCATTCCACAAAAAGGGCGAATGCAGCAGTTGGGTCAGGCGGTCGCGCTCGATGTCGTTGTCGTTCAGGCGCAGGGCGAGCAAGGCTGTGGACATCAGCGGCGTCTGCGCCAAGGGCTGCGCGGCAGAGATGTTAAAGCCCGGCGCGTGGCGCGGCTGGCCGGGCAGTATGGCTTGGGGCTCGAAGACTTCGGTAAAGATGCGCTCGACTAACGGGCGCTGCTGGGCGAGGTCGGGCACCACTATGCCGATGGAGCGGGTGTTGTCCTGCTCCACCAGAGCGGCAGCCCAGCGGGCGGCGCGGCGCAGTTCGGTTTGCCTGTCGATCAGCTCCAGCCTTAGGGCGGTGCCGGGCATGGGCGGGTCGAAGTCGTCCACGGCGCGGCCCTGGCTGCGCAGTAACTCACAGAATGCGTGTTCGGCGGGCGCCATCTCATCAAAGCCCACCAGAATCAGGGTTTGCGGCAACAGCAGCAGGTTCTGCTCGACCATGGCGGCAACGCGTTCGAGGATGGAGCCGCTATCCAGTTGCTGTTGCTCGTCACAGAGGTTTTGAAAGGCTTCTGCCCAGGTTTTGAAGAGGCGTACTTCTTCCAGATGGTCCGGCAAATCCTGCCAGTGGCGGCCCCACAGTTTCAGGTAGCGCCACGCCTGCGCGGCGAGGTCGGCCATAGAGTCCTGCGACAACAACTCCGGCGCCCCACCCTGCTCAATCGCCTGCAACCACAACAACCGCTCCTGATGGGCAGCTAACACCCGCCCCTCCGCGAGTTTATGCACCGCCCCCGTCTGTGCCTGATCCCACAACCCCTGCAACCAGATTCCCCAGGACTTGCACGGCAAAGTCGGCCAAGTGGCGGTTTTGGCGTTGGCTTCCGACCAGATATCGAATTGTTTAACGAGAAACCGCGCCAAACGCTGGTTGGGCGTCAACACGAGAGTGTTGGCGTCTATGCGGGAAAAGAGGGGTTGATATTGGGGGAATAGATGCACGGTTTGGCCTGGAATTGGTGGTTCTTTGGGAATGATAGCACTGCTGACTTATGCGACTCGGCCATTGCCCTTGCGTCAGCCACCGCTACAGATCTTCACCAAAGTTTTCCGGGACCGTCGTAGATCCGTCCATGGAGACTCCCTCACCAACGTCCTGTTGGTGAGGGTCCCGGAAAACTTTGCTGAAGCTCTTACGCTCTGTGCCATCTAAGGGCTTTGCTGAAACCAGTCCGACACACCCGGTATTTGTTGAGTTCTGCTAGTATGCCTGCCCCAACCAACTGAAAAGGAACTCAGTATGTCGCTTACTTTCCCTCCGTTTGCCGCAGTCGAAGCCATCCGTAATGCCGCGAAAAATTCTCCACCACTCAAATTTGGAGATAAAGGTCCTGCCGTTGCAGTACTGCAAGGTGGTTTGATGGATTTGGGTTACAAGCTGCCTGTATCCACTCGCAAAACCGGTTTCCCTGATGGGGATTACGGTAAAGAAACCAAAGACAGAGTTTTTCAATTTCAAACGGATGCAAAACTAACAAAGAAGGACGGTATTGCCGGTAAGGAAACCATTCTGGAAATGGATAAGCGACTCGCAGCCAAAACAGCCAAACCTATTTCACCACCAAAACCACCTAATCCACCGGTGCCACTACCACCGTCCGATAAAAATTACACCTTGGGCACAATCAATCCGCCAATCAAACCAGATCCCGGTGCCGGTGTTTTTAATTCAAAGCCCACAGAAATATCTATGTGGGCTTTGAAGCAATCCATTCTCGAAATCCTGCCGCCGAGAGGTTCCTCTGCCGCCATCATTATCGGGGTTGATGCGAGTCTTCATATGAAACATTACATGAACGCAACTGGGATGGACCTAACCATCAACCTAGAGAGCATGCTAGAGGCTGGTTCTACGGCAAAGGCAAGATTCCGGGACGAGATCGGCCAAGCGCGGAAATTCGTGGAAACATTGCCCGAAGGTAGACATGAAATCACCTCCAAAACAGTAGAAGGTGCCTACAACTACAAAGAAGAAACTTGGAACTGGTTTTATGCGGTTGGTGGTTACGTATCCTGGGGAAAAGGGGTGGCGACCATAAAAAAAGGATCGAGCGGGCGTGAATATGACCTCCAATTTGAATATCACTTTTTTGATCGTTACAACTGGGACAAAGGCAAAAGTGTGACCATCGGGCCCGTTACAATTACCGATGAATTCATGGCCGAATTTCACAGGCAAGGACTTGCGCAGGAATTTAATATGAAAGGACTTGTAAAACGCCATTTCAAGTGGCGGCAAGGTGAGCCAATCCCAGAAGTTCAATATGCAAAGGGTGCTGGGCGATGAACAATAAAAAATTAACGCATCATTTCTCTTGGATTTTACTCGCTGCGCTGTTGGGTAGCGGCGGTTGCAGTCGCGATACGCAATCGGACATTATCGTTGCTCAGTCAAAGAACTCAGCGGTACGAACGAATAACGACGAGTTCAAATTGCAATTGCAGCAGGAATCTGGGCTGACTTTCCCTGCAGAAGCAATCGTCACCCATTACGAAAAAGTCTCCGGCTCCGATCTCCTGATTCGCAGCCAACTCCAGTTGCCGAAAACCATCTTCGAAAATTGGATTTCGTCCTATCAGCTGAGTCTGAGTGATTTTTCCGAGGAAAAACATTATCTGCTGGGTCCGGATGCTGAAGGATGGAATCTGAGATCAGTGGGCAATCTACCAACCGCACAGGTTATGTTCGATAACGGCATGGTCCTGAATTTGGCTTACCAAAATGTCGATGCCGATCAGGTAAAGATTTATTTGGTATTTCATGGGACTTAAGCACGCGGGGGCAATGACGATTTCGGCGAGCTTGGTGATCGTCGCTAGCGATTCCCCGCCCAACATCGTGGTTAGCCCATCTTTTCTGATGGCGCCCTCTACTCTTTCAAAGGGGAGGGATTAAATGCCTCCAGTTTCCCGATCGGGAAATTTTATGCCAAACACCTGTCTTCACTATTCAATATTTCCCGATCGGGAAATTTTTGCTTGCATCTGGACATGCTGGTCGGAAAAGGCGTTAGGCGCCTTCGCCTTCTCCAACCTACGAATCTGCTCAACCGCCCCATCAGGACTCTCATGGTTTAGAATCGCCGCCTAACTCACTCCAATCACAAGGCCCCCAATCATGACCCACATTATCGGCCTAACCGGCGGCATAGGTTCCGGTAAAAGTCTTGTAGCAGCGCGTTTTGCAGACTTGGGCATTACAGTCGTAAATGCGGATACAGTCGCGCGAGAGGTGGTCGCTAAAGGCGAGCCGGCGCTGGACGCGATTCGGGCGCATTTTGGGGAGGATATTGTTCTGCCCAACGGCGAATTGGATCGACGCAAATTGCGCGGCATTATTTTTAATGATCTTGCGCAGAAAAAATGGTTGGAGAATCTACTGCATCCGATTATTCGCCTGCGCATTATCGATCAATTGCACGCGGCCATTAGCCCTTACGCAATTCTGGAATCGCCGCTGTTACTGGAAACCGACCAGCATTTATTGGTGGAAAAAATCATTGTGGTTGACGTGGATGAAGCGACGCAGATTGCCCGGGCAAGTGCGCGGGATGGCAGTGATGTTGAACAGATTAAACGAATTGTTGCGACCCAGATGCCGCGCGCGGAGAAATTAAAAAAAGCGGATTTTGTGATTGATAACAGCGGCAGTGCGGAGGCGAGCTTTTTGCAGGTGGGGGAGTTGGATAGGAAGTTGAGGAGTTGAGTCTTCTCCCCCTTCGACTCCGCTCAGGGACCTCCCTTTACCTGGTCCCTGAGCGGAGTCGAAGGGGCGGTCCCTGAGCCTGTCGAAGGGCTACAACCCATTCACAAACTTCTGGATATGCCCCTGCAAGTATCGATCGCCACCGGCCAGTGACTGCGCTCTGGAGGCCAGTTCGCGGGCTTTGTTGAGGTTGCCGTAGCTGGCGGAGAGGCGGGCGAGTTCGAACCAGAGGTAGGCGTTGTTGGGTTCGATGCGCAGGCCGCGTTCGAGGGCGGCTTCAGCTTGATCGTAGTCGCCGGCGTAGGCGTAGTTCATCGCCTGATCGTAGAGGGTTTGTACGGCGGAATTGTCGGAGACTTGGCTGGCGGAGTAGCCGACGTCGCTGGCCTCGTTGGTGTCGCTATCGCTACCAAATGTACCGGGAGTGTAGCTGGCGCAGCCGGAGGTCATGCCCAGCAGGGCACACAGAATCAACGGTTGAATGACTTTCATGCGAATCCCCGAGTGTCGTAGAGGGGCGGCATCTTAACACCGCCCCGGCAGATTAACGCAAAATCCGCTGCCACCATTTTTTGGCCTTGCTGGTAGTGGTGTAGCTACCGCTGCAACTCACTTCCAGCTCCGGCTCAGAGCCTTGCATAAACGGCAGTTCCACCGCTTCCGTACAGGATCCCCTCACCCTGGCCCCCATGTCGCGATGGGTGGCGAGGTAGGTCACACCCGGCGGCTCCGTCTGCGGCACCGGCTTTGGGTGCAGCTGCGCCATGATTTTGGCCCAGATAGGCAGAGCACCAGTGGCGCCCGTGAGGCCGGTGGGTTCGTTTTTGTCGTTGCCGACCCACACCACAGCGACATAGTCACCGCTGAAACCGGCGAACCAGCTGTCGCGCAGGCCGTCGGTGGTGCCGGTTTTGCCAGCGATACGCAGGGATTCCGGCAGGGTTGTTTTCATGGATTTCGCCGTACCCTCTTCCACCGCCAACTGCAGAGCGCGGGTGAGCAGGTGCACGGACTGGGTTGAGGTCACTTGTTGCACGTCGATGGCATAGCGCTTGAGCGGTCTCCCCTCCATGGTCAACACTTCCCGGATGGCGCGCAGTGGGACGCGGAAGCCGCCAGCGGCGATGGTCTGATACATCTGCGCCACTTGAATCGGCGGCAATTCCGCAGAGCCGAGAAAGGTCGCCGCGTAAGGTTTGAGCGGCTCTTCCACACCGAGGCGCTGGGCGGTCTGCAGAACGGAATTCACTCCCAACTCCAGGCCGAGGCGGGCGGTGCTCACGTTGTAGGAATTGGCGAGCGCCTGCCACAGCGGCACCTGACCGTGAAATTGTTTGTCGTAGTTGCGCGGTTCCCACATCTGGTCCATACCGCGCTCCTGATATTGCAGCGGGCTGTCGTCCAACAATGTCGTGAGCGTATAAAGCTCGGGCTGTTCCAGGGCGGTCAAAAAGATCGCCGGCTTAAACAGCGAGCCGATAGGACGGCGCGCATCAAGAGCGCGGTTGAAGCCTTCAAACGCCGACCGGCGGCTACCGATCACCGCCAGTACTTCTCCCGTCTGAGGCACACTCACCACCACCGCGCCGTCCAACCAGCCCGCTGCCAGTTTGTAACTCTTCTCCAGCTGGGTGAGTTGATCGGCCAAGGTTTTTTCCGCTGTTTGCTGCACCAGCGGGTCCAGGGTCGAGAAAATGCGCAGACCTTCGCTGCGCAGATCCTCCTCCTGATAGTCGCGGCGCAACTGGCGGAACACCAGGTCGAGAAAGGCAGGATAGTTGGACATGCCCGCGCTGGCCGAGCTGGTGACATCCAGCGGCTGGGCAATGGCGGCTTCGAATTCCTTAGGTGTGAGATAACCCTGGGTGCCGGTTTCCGCCAGCACCAGATTGCGCCGCTCCAACGCGCGCTCGGGGTTGCGCCTGGGATTGTAGTAGGTGGGTCCTTTCAACATGGCTACCAGCAGCGCCGAGTGATGGGGTTTGAGCTGCTCCACCGAGCGGCCGAAATAAAACTGGCTCGCCAACCCTACACCGTGAATGCCGCGAGTGCCGTCCTGGCCAAAGTAGACCTCATTGAGGTAGGTCTCGAGTATGTCGTTTTTGTCGTAATGCAGCTCCAGCAGGATCGCCATGAGCATTTCATTGGCCTTGCGCTTGAGGGTGCGCTCGGGCGTGAGAAAAAAGTTTTTCACCAGCTGCTGGGTGATGGTGCTGCCGCCTTGTACGCCCCGACCGGTCGCCGTGGACACCGCCGCGCGCAACAAGGCTTTGGGATCGACGCCGTGGTGGTGATAGAAGCGTTTGTCCTCGATGGCGATAAGCGCATCGATAAAGTGGCGCGGTACTTGGCTGTAACGCACCAGCTGGCGGTCTTCGTTGTTGTTGGTGTAGATGCCGCCGATGGAGATCGGCTCCAGCCGGAACAGGTCGAGGGGCTGTCCGCTGGTCTCTTCGCGCACGTCGTCCACCTGGTCGCCGTGGAAACTGACGCGCACGCGCTGGCTCGCCTGCGGGCCGTCCCAGAATTCAAAGGGGCGGCTTTGCAACACCACATAAACTGGCGTGGAGACATATTCCCCCGGTGCCCGCACCTGGGTGACCTTGGCAAAGCCGAGGAGATCTAACTCCCGGCGCAACTCCGCCAGGGTCAGCGTTTTGCCGGGGAAAATTTCCAGCGGACGGGCGTACACCCGCGCCGGCAGCGCAAAACGCTTGCCCTCGAATTGACTGCGCACAATCTTGTCCAAGTGCACGCAGTACACCCCCAGAGCGGCGGCGGCCAGGAGGAACAGAACGAAAAAAAAGCGCATGAAGGTAGCGAACGGTCGGCGCTTGGCCGCTTTGCGGGATGCCATAGGTGTGACTTGCCTGAACCTTGAGACCATAGCCGATGGAGACCCTAGGACACTAAGTCCGCAGCAGCTATCCCCGGCAAGACAGGAAAAGTGCGCGATTGTAGCCATCCCCCGCCGGCAAAACCATCGGCAGCTCTTTGATTGGTGCTTACACTCCCAATATTGAGGGGAAACCCACAGCCACTACACCAAACCGCCGGCACTATTACCATCACAAAAACGGACGACAAAGAATCCGGCATACGAATAACCAGCATGACAAAACAAGCAGAGACGAGCGACATATGGCCGAACACGCATTACTGCAACACCGCGACCTGGAGATCCGTCTGGACGCCAATCTCGCGCATTCCTTCCTCGCCGCACTGGAATTTCCCTTGCGCATCGAATTTCCCGAGGACGAGCTGGACGAGGAGCCACTGGAAGTCAGCGAAGCCCATATCCCCGAAACCCCGGATGAAGTGCCCGCAGACGGTATCGAAGCCATAGTCGAAGACGTGCTGGTGCAGCCGCTGGTGGACCATCTGGACAAAACCCACGCCCATCAGGCGAAACCGGCAAAGGCGGCGGAAAAACGCTATCAGGTGCAGGTGCGTTCACTGGTGGTCACCCTGCCCGAGGCGCCACACATGCACTTGGGCAATCCCGTGGAACTGCGCGATGTGGCGCTGCAAGTGCAGGCGGAATTGAAAGTCGGCATCCGCCTGCTGGGCAAATGGCATTGGAAAAACACCTCGACGCAATTGGAATTTGCGGGCCGCAAAGCCAAATTGCTGCTGCAGGCACAGGGTTCGCAATTATTGGCGCTGCCAGAGTTGGAAGACACGGACGTGGTAATGCGGCTCGCGATTTGGAAGTGGCAATTAAAATGCAAATTCGGTGTGAGCCGTTGGATCAACCGGCAGCTGGCCAAACGCGGGCCTTTTCCGCTGGTGAATTTTGCTGATGTGCACGGCGGTCGGCAGATTCTTGGGAAAACTCCGGAATTTGCGATTCATTCCATCGTAGACGGCAGCGATTATTTGCAGATCAAAGCGGATATTGTGTGGAAATAACGCGGGAATAACGGGGCTTTAGAAAAAGCTTCATCCGCACACGGCGGATGAAGCCCTGAAGATTATCGACGCACTTCGCGGCAGAACACCGACAACATGGCGCTGTCATCCAGATAATCGATGGCGCCCACTTCAATTTTGATGATATCCAGACCGGTGCGGCTTTGCAGATCCTGCACCAGCTCTTCATAACGGTCCGGCTTGATCAATTCCACTTTGTCGTAAGTGACTTTTTTCTCGACGATGCGCGGTGCCAGGAATTTGGTTTCACCGATGGCCGCCAATATGTTCACCAGTGCCAACAGCGCTGCCATCTCCCAATATTGCAGCTTGGCCACTGCGCACATCAAAGATACGCCGATGGTGATAAACAAATAGGTCATCTCGCGGATGGTGATAGGCTCGGTTCTGTAACGCAGCATGGCAAATACGGCGAACAGACCGAAGGCAAAGCCCATCGACAATTCGATGCCGGACAACAAATAGGTGACGAAAAAGACACCGTTAGTGAAGAGAAAAAAGCTGAATACCGCGTCGCGGTTAGGCGTTACACGAAAATAAATTCCGCGCAATAAAATCGTGGCGCCAACCAGCAAAATGGCGTAACGCAGAAGAAAATCTAATGTCAGCATGAAGCATTCTCAAATGTGTTGATGGTACAAGTGCGCTTGAGGCGATGGATTATAGGTTTAAACCGATTGTATTTGACGTTGTCCAGATAACCGGACAGTGCCAGCCCCATGCAATATTTACTAAAGCCACCAGGGCGCAAACGCAGATCTTTTGCCACCGCAAAAAATGGTGAGCTGCGATCCATACGCGCCTGTTTCAATTCCAATATAGCAAAATCCTTCTGCTGCAATGGCTCACGCCATGCCGGCAGAGGCTGATTGGAAATATTCAGGTCGATGGTCAGACGCTCGGCGCGTTCCTCACTGGCGAGGGCGATGCGATGATACTGATTATCCAACGCCGGCACCAGACTTGTGATATTGGGGACCTGGTGCTTCTGCAGGAACTCTTGATGAACGGTGATTCCGTCATTAATTTGTTCGCGCAGCTTTATGCGATTTTTATCAGTGCGTCCTTTATTGTTTTTAAATTTCACCTCAAGGAAACTGATTTCGCTGTCCACATAATTGCGCACGCGCACTTTAAAGCGATTTTTTCGCCCGGTGCGATGCATGTTGTAAAACAGATAATCCGGCGTATCGTAATAAACGCTGTGATAATGAAAACACCGTTTATCGCCAATTTCCAATATTGAAAATTCATCGCGCAACCGCGACAGCATTTCCGGCAAGCACTGCACCGGCACCACAAATTTGGTGTCCACCCGGTTCATCAAAGAAGCTTTATCCAGATCCTTAAGACCATGGGAATCGAAATCCCACAAAATATTATGAAGTGACGAGAAGGGCATCGTAGCACCTGTGTGTAATCGGCCTGGAATAGGCTCAGTTCACAAAAGAAAAAGTCGCCGCTATAAAGCGGCGACCGGAATCAAACAACTTTGATATCAATTAGCGGCATCGAACGTCGGTCGATCCGTCCATACCCAGCTGCCTGTGCCATTCGGTGAACGCGAGTAACTAAAATCATTTTGCGCTTCACCAAAGGTCACCTGATCGGCAAACGCTTTGTCCGGATTTACCAGAAATACCGTTTCGCCCGACGCGCTCAGCTTAAAGCTGGCATGTAACCCCGGGGACGCGGCATCATCCGCCCACACGATAAGTGTGTCGCCAGCAGCGATTACGGTACCGGCAGGGAATGCCCAGCGCTGCAAATTGGTGTCTTCATCAGTCAGATACCAGCCTGATAAATCCACCGGCTCAGCGGAGTTGTTATACAACTCGATCCAGTCGCTGTATTCACCGTTGTTATCCGCTACCGTATTTTTGTTGGAAGGCATCAGCTCGTTGATTACCACCGGACTGCTCACTTGCTGAGCGGCTAGCACTTGGTAAATGTACACATCATGCTCGGCGCCTTTCGGACTGTATGCCGCAGTTCCCGCTGAATTGTCCGCAATGGCTTCGATGTAATAGCGCACGAAGGTGCCTTTGGGGAACGCCGGAATAGTTGCGCGATAATTGCCGTTGCCGCTGGCGGTCATGGCCACTTTTTGGAAATCGCCCATCAAGCCGGTGCCGTAATACAGATTGACAGTGCGAATGCCGGTTTCCCCACTTACCTGCGCGCGAATGTCCACAGATTGTGTATCGGTGGGCCGCACTGAATCGCGACCTTCAACAGAGTCTTCCACACCGCTGATGGTGATCGCCGGTGCGCGCACGTCCGAATGGTTTTGCAAATATTGATAACGCGAAGTGAAGAAGCTTTTCAGCGTCTGCACACCTGCCGTGTATTGCTGATAGGAGTACTGACGCACCGCATCGGGAGCCGCGATATAGGTATCGATCAATTGTGCATACTGATCAATTTTCGCGTTCGCGATGGTTGGGTTGAGGGCCTCTTCCATAATGGTGCGATAGTGCGCGAGATAGCGCTGACGCAATTCGGGAATATTCAACAACACGTTGATCAGCGGATATTTGGTGTCGGTGATTTTATGAAATGGCGCCCAGCTGGTGGCCGCCTGAGCGGACATTGCGGAATTACCGTCGTACTCAATCGGCACAATGCGTCCGGTTGCCACGTCGAAATAAACGTAATAATCCATGCCGCCTTTATTGATGTAGCCGTCATCGTCCGTGAAGATATTTTCGGTGGCGACAAACCAGAGCGCCGCGTCTATATCCATATATTGGCTGAGTTCTTCAATCAGATAAGCAGGCGATGCCACACCCATGGTGTACGCAGCGTTCGCCAGATCCTGCCAGGGGTCATCAACCGATGAATATTTCAATGTGTAGGCATTTTCGTAGGCACTGCCTTGCGCACCCAAATTATTGAGTGAAGAAGTGCCGGCGCCAAAAACGCTACCGAAATCAAAACCACCGCCGCCGAAGCCGCCGCCGCCAAAACCACCTCCACCAAAGC
>JAEZGT010000169.1 GCA_023416875.1 Pseudomonadota bacterium | reverse complement strand
GGTTGAGGGTGATATCCCAGGTTTCTATCGCCTCTTTCATGGTGCGGGTGTGCACCGTGCTGCACCTGGTGTCGAGCAGACCGGCGCGGTCCAGTTCGCCCAGAATCCCCATAATGCCGCCGGCGCGATGCACGTCTTCAATATGGTATTTCTGCGTATTGGGTGCCACTTTGCACAGCTGTGGAACGCGGCGGCTGAGGTGGTCGATGGTGCTGAGATCAAAAGCGGCGCCGGCTTCGCGCGCTATGGCAAGCAAGTGAAGAATAGTGTTGGTGCTGCCGCCCATGGCGATATCCAGGGCCATGGCATTGCCGAAGGCGGCGTCATTGGCAATGCTGCGCGGCAGAACGCTGGCGTCATCCTGCTCATAATAGCGGCGGGTGATCTCCACGATCAGCGAACCGGCGCGTTCAAACAGCTGCTGGCGGTCTGCGTGTGTGGCAAGCACGGTGCCGTTTCCTGGCAGGCTGAGGCCCAAGGCCTCGGTCAGGCAGTTCATAGAGTTGGCGGTGAACATACCGGAGCAGGAGCCGCAGGTGGGACAGGCACTGCGTTCATATTCCGCCACTGTGGCGTCCGAGGCGGTGCTATCCGCCGCAATGACCATGGCGTCCACCAAATCAAGGCCGTTGTTGGCCAGCTTGGTTTTGCCTGCTTCCATGGGGCCACCCGACACGAAGACCACCGGAATATTCAGTCGCATGGCGGCGATCAGCATTCCGGGGGTGATCTTGTCGCAGTTGGAAATGCACACCATGGCGTCGGCGCAGTGAGCGTTGACCATGTATTCGACTGAGTCGGCGATGATGTCGCGGCTGGGCAAACTATAGAGCATGCCGTCGTGGCCCATGGCAATGCCGTCATCCACAGCAATGGTGTTGAATTCTTTAGCGACGCCGCCTGCTTTTTCAATTTCGCGGGCGACAAGCTGACCCAGGTCTTTCAGGTGGACGTGTCCGGGCACGAATTGGGTGAAGGAGTTCACCACAGCAATGATGGGTTTCTGAAAGTCCTCGTCCTTCATGCCGGTGGCGCGCCACAGAGCGCGGGCGCCGGCCATATTGCGGCCAGAGGTGGTAGTGCGAGAGCGGTATTGCGGCATGGCGTGACCTCAATTGACAGGCGATGTGCTGAAAGAAAGGCGGCAAGGATACCAAAATACGCCGGTCAGCCCAAAGCGCACCGGGTTTGGTCTTTGCGGCACGCTTGGTGGCGATCAGTCGGCGGTGAGCACTTCGGGGTAGTGTTTACTGAGCTGTTTCTGTAAGAACGCGTAGCGTTTGAAATGTTTATGATCACTATTGATCTGCCCGATCGCTCGCAAGCTGCGTCGGCAGAGCTTCTCGTACTTGGCGTTGTGCCCAAGTGCCTCGGTCGCCGCCAACACCGCCTGGATCAGGTTGAGATTCAGGCCGATATGGCGGGGGTAAGCGTTGATGGCCTGTTTAAAAACCTCGATGGCGGTGGTGAAATCCCGCTCCTCGTAGGAGGCGATGCCAGTTTTGGTCAGGCGAGTAGCGACCTGTTTGCCATCGTCGGAAAGCGGTTCGCTGGTGATGCCGTCGATAATGCGCTGGAGTTTTTTGTCACCCGGGTGGTCTGCCATCAGCTTCACCAGAATTGTGCGTGCTTGCTCTTCCTCGTTCATGGTCTGCAGAGTGCGGGCAAGTTCCAGGCTTGCATCTACTGACGGATTTTTCAGGTTGTTGTAGAGCTTTTTGGCGGTATTCTTTGATTCCTGCGCTTTATTCAGATTGCCTTGGCTGTGGAACAATTGCGCTTCCACCATATGCGACTGAGCTTCCACTTCAGGCGAGTTGCTATAGCGCTTACGTGCCCGGTCCAGATAGCTGACGGCCTGCTTCACCAGCGCGTTGCCGTCGCTCGGATTACTGGTGCTGCGGACCACGTCGGAGACTTTGCGCGCGTAATTAAAGTAATCCTGGGCGGACTCGTAGCAGGAATTCACGCCCCAACGGATGGCGTTCTGATGGCCTTTTGCTGAGAGCTCATCGTCACCATTGATATCGGCGAGTTCGGCAAGTTTGCGATGGCGATGCACCGATTTTGGCGAAACCTGTGAGGCTTTTTCGATGGCTTTCTGAGCGCGAGCCATGTCGTGTTTGGCGATGAACACATCGGCGAGCAATTCGTGCGCTTCGATGTAGCGATGGTCTTCCTTAATGATCTCCTCAAAAATTTCTTCTGCGGACTCGAGCTTACCCATCGCCAATAAAGTTTTACCCAAACCGAGCTTGGCCCAGACCAAAGGTTTTTTATCCAGCACACTTTCGTAGAGCTGTTTGGCTTCTACCAATTGGCGCAGTAGAAATAGCAGTTGGCCCTTCATCTTGATGCAGTCGCTGGTATAGCGGCTGCCGGACCGGATCAAATCGTTGCAGAAGTCTACCGCACGCTGATAGCTGCCCTCGGAAATGGCTTTCTTGATATGCAACAGCGCTTCATGGCGGATGATTGCCCGGTTTAACCGGGTGCGAAGGGAGGCTTCGGTGTAGGGCTTAGTGATGTAGTCGTCGGGCTGACATTCCAGCGCACCCAACACCATTTCACGGGACGATTCGCCAGTGAGCATTACGAACAGGCTGGTCATCAGAAGGACGCGCAAATAACGCACCTCCTCCAACACCTGCTGACCATCCTTGCCCGTACCTAAGTTGTAATCACAGATAACTAGGTCGTAACGGTTCTGACCGCAGAGTTTTACCGCTTCGTCGCCATCCGCTGCTGTATCGACCGATTCCGTGCCGAAGTTGCGCAGGGAGCGCGCCAGTGAGCCGCGAATTTCAGGAAAGTCATCAATCACCAGACACTTTTTGCTGCTGTACATCTTGATGATGTCGATCTGGCGTAAATCGTTTGTTGCGGTCTGCATCGATCACCTGTTAACCAGCCGCACACGGGCCGGGACTCTCTATTAAGGAAAGTCTAGACCCTATGGTGCACGACAGCGAACGAGGCGCCAGCAGCGCCGAAATTTAACGAATTTCGTGAAGATGTTTAACGAAGACTTTAGATTTGCGCTGATAGTTGTACAGCGCTTTGCGTTCTACCGGCAGCAGGTCCACCAGAGTTTCCACAAAACCTTGCTCGATAAACCAGTGGGCGGTTTGGGTAGTGAGCACGTAAAGGCGGTTGATGCCGAGCTTGAGGGCTTGGCGCTCCACGTGGGTGAGCAGTTTGGCGGCGCGGCCGTCGCGACGGTAATCCTTGTGCACAGCGACGCAGGCAAGTTCGCCCGAGCCTGGGTCGGAGAAAGGATAGAGCGCGGCGCAGCCGATGATCAGGCCGTCTTTTTCCATCACCGTAAAACTGTGAATTTCCCGCTCGAGCAATTCCCGCGAGCGTTTAACCAGAATGCCGTCAGATTCGAGGGGCTCGATTAACTTGAGCAGCCCCTGTACATCTTCAATGCGCGCACGCCGAATGGTTTCGTAACTGTCGCGGTACACCATGGTGCCGGCGCCGTCGCGGGTGAACAGCTCTTTCAGCAGAGCACCGTCCTCGCGGGAGGAAATGACGTGGGCACGCGGCACGCCGCCGTCGCACGCTTTGTAGCAAGCGCGCAGGGAAAAATAAGTATTGCTGCGGTTCGCCTCCGGTTGTTCAACCAGAAATTTCTCGCATTTGAGCAGAGTCAATTCGCGATAAAGATTGCCCTGCGCGTCGCGAATAGGGCCGTCGTCGTTGAAGGCGATCAGCTTGTCGGCATTGATGGCGAGGGCAATTTGAATAGCGACATCAGCGAAATTCAAATTGAAGATCTCGCCGGTGGCGGAATACCCCAAAGGGGAAACCAGCGCGAGAGCGCCGGAATCCAGCAGGCTCACTATGCCTTGGCGGTCTACATTGCGCACTTTGCCGGTGTATTGGAAGTCGATTCCGTCGATCACGCCCTGGGGCATGGCGGTGACGAAATTACCGCTGCGCATACGGATCTTCGCCCCGTACATGGGCGAGCTGGGGAGGCCGTTGGAAAAATGCGCTTCCAGTTTAAAACGCGTGCTGCCCACGGCTTTCAATACGGCGTCCATGTCTTGCCGCGAGGTGATGCGCAACCCTTTGTGGAATTGGGAGACCACGTCCTCGCCGAGCATTTCGTCGATTTGATTGCGCGCACCGTGCACCACTACCAAACGCACGC
>JAEZGT010000167.1 GCA_023416875.1 Pseudomonadota bacterium | reverse complement strand
GTGGAGAACTGAGCGCGGACAGAAATGAAAGAAGGGAAATTTCAAGCTGGACCGCGATCAGTTCGCGGTCCGGACAAATTAAACGGCAGACAGCGAACAGTAGCGACGGCGCGAACGGCGCACGGCGACCCACGGTCTCATTGCTGTCAGATGGTAAGTCATAAAAAGAAATCGTTAATGAAGAAGAATTCTGCGGAAGCAGGTTTTGGAGAGTAATCGCAGCGCAGCCGGTTGGCAAACAATTTTTTTATGCCGAGCTGATCGATTCGCGCGGCGAGGAATATTCGGTTTTAATATTTGGTTTTAAATCAAAACAAAACCGGGCTCTATTGAGCCCGGTTTATGGCGATAATTAACGGCGGCGATCAGCGTCGCGAACCGCTTCTTTGGCATCGCCGTAGGCTTTTTGGGTTTTGCCTTCGACTTGTTTGCCTGCGCCTTTCAATTGATGTTCCGTACTGCCGGTGGCTTCACCGATTTTGCGTTGAGTTTTGCCGACGGCATCTTTCGCTGCGCCTTTCACTTGATCTTTATTCATGTTGCAATCCTCATTGAGTTGAAAACCCTGGACGACTTTATGATCGCCAGGATGTGCTTATTAGGACTGCCTCGGCAGCTCACGGTTCAATAAAATTTATAAAAAAATCAGTAAATTAACGATATTTTTCTTTGTATTTTTTACAATTTTTTGTGATTTTTTTTGCGCCCATTTTCGCCATGGATTAAAGCGCAACGCGGTTGACGCCGCGAGGACGCAGCCTTGATACTGGTCTGCTTTCTTCTGAGCGTAAATTCCATGATGAATTTTCTAGAGAGCCGTATCCGTGCTACCGCCTCGGTCGGCACCGGCGCTCCTCCTCCCCGTCTCCTGGCTTTTTATTGGCACTACGTACGCCAGACTGCCTTTTGGTATGGCGTTATGGTGGTTACGGTACTGTCTGTGGCGCTGATGGATATGGTGGTGCCGATTATGCTCGGTCAAATCGTTTCCTTGGTGCAGGCGCCTGACCCGGTTGCAGCCCTGCGGGAGCGCTGGCCTATCCTAACGCTAATTGCTGTGGCGATTGTATTGGTGCGGCCGCTGCTGCAGATGATGGATGTGGCAGTGCGCAACAATGTTTTATTGGCGGGCACCACCAATCTCGTGCGCTGGCAATCGCACTGGCATGTGGTGCGTCAGAGCTGGCCATTTTTTCAAAACGATTTTGCAGGACGTATCGCCAATCGCGTTATGCAAACGGCAAATGCCGTGCGCGAAAGCGTGATGTCCAGCATTCGTGCCGTATTGTTCATCACTACCTACGGTATCAGTTCGCTGTTGCTGATGTTCTGGGGCGATTGGCGTCTGGCGTTGCCGACGGCTATTTGGATGGCCTGTTATGTTTTTTTCGTACGCTTCTTTGTGCCGCGCCTGCTGGTGCTTTCCAAGACAGCATCGGAGCAGCGTTCCATATTAATGGCGCGTGTAGTCGATAGTTACACCAACATTTTGACCGTAAAACTTTTTGCCCGCGCGGTGGATGAGGACGCCCACGTGCGCGAGGCAGTGGATCATCACCAAGCGGCGATAGCAGCACATATGCGCGTGATGAGTTATTACCTATTTACCCTCAACGGTATGAACGCGTTGCTGATTGCGGGAACCGCCGTGATCGGCATTACCCTTTGGGCGCAAGGGGTAGTGAGCGCCGCCCTGGTTGCCACCGCCATTCCGCTGGCGTGGCAGATCGCCAATATGTCCGGTTGGGTGTCTTTTGAAATTGCCGGCATTTTCGAAAATATCGGCACCGTGCAGGAGGGCATGCAGAGCATCGCGGTGCCGCACACGTTGGTGGATTCGACCGATGCCAAGCCTCTGCAAGTGACTCGTGGCGACATTCGTTTTGAGCGCGTGGATTTTGCCTACTCTGGTGGCCGTCAGGTGCTGGAACAGTTGGATTTACGCGTGCGACCGGGGGAACGAGTGGGCATAGTCGGCCGCTCCGGCGCGGGTAAATCCACTTTAATTAATTTGTTGCTGCGGTTTTATGAAGTGAACGGCGGAGCTATCACCATCGACGGCCAGGATTTGCGGCACGTGACGCAGGAAAGTCTGCGCGGCGCCATTGGTGTGGTGACTCAGGACACTTCGCTGCTGCACCGCTCCATTGCCGACAATATTCGCTACGGCCGCCCCGAGGCGACGGATGCGGAGGTGGAAGCCGCTGCGCGCCAAGCCCATGCACACGAATTTATTGTCGGGCTGGTGGATTGGCACGGACGTAAAGGTTACGAGGCCCACGTCGGTGAGCGTGGAGTTAAATTATCCGGTGGCCAGCGTCAGCGCATCGCTATCGCACGGGTGATTCTGAAAAATGCGCCGATTTTAATTCTGGATGAAGCCACCTCCGCGCTGGACAGCGAGGTGGAAGTGGCGATTCAGGAACAGTTATTAAATTTGATGGAAGGCAAAACCGTTATCGCCATCGCCCACCGCCTGTCCACCATCGCGCGCATGGACCGGCTGATCGTGCTTGACCGCGGCCGTGTCGTCGAGCAGGGCACTCACGCGCAATTGTTGGCGCTAAATGGCCGCTACGCCGCGCTCTGGCATCATCAATCCGGCGGTTTTCTGCCGGACGAATTGCCGCTGGAAGAGGATCAGGAAGTGCCGGTGCGCTCCTGACCGGCATCTCTGCTGGCATGTTGAGCGCTGCTGCCGGCGTATTGTTGAAAGGATTTGTTCACGAGTTCAACAGCGTCGCAGGGATGCGACAGTAAATACCCCTGCACATATTCCACACCCAGTTTCAGCAATTGGTTGAGTTCATCGACCGTTTCCAGTCCTTCGGCCACCAGAGCGGTGCGCCGGCGGCGGGAAAATTCCATCAGCGCCGCGACCAAATCCTGTTTGTCTTTGTCCTGGTGAATATCGCGCACCAGACTGATATCCAGTTTGATAATGTCCGGCTTTAAACACAGGATATGGCGAAAACTCGCATATCCCGCGCCCGCGTCGTCCACAGCGATGCGCACACCCAGGCGGCGCAATTGGTTCACGCTCGCCATTAATTCCTGATAATCACTGACCATTGCGTGTTCGGTGATTTCCAACACGTAGCGCGAGGGATTTTTTTCCCGACGAAATAATTTTTCGACCAAACCGTTGAGCACTTCATCCGGCCCCGCATTAATGCTGATATAGGCATCATCCGGCAGCAGACTGCTGAATTCAAAAGCGGTGTTGATTGCCATCTCGCTCAGCGCGTCATTCAGGCCGTAATCGATGGCCATTTTAAACAATTTGTCGGGCGGCACCTTGCCAGTGAGGGTGCGTGTTAGCGCCTCGTAACCTACCGCGCGACCGTCGCGCAGACGGACGATAGGCTGAAATAACGTGTGCACTAGATGGCGATCCACAATGTTTTGCAGCATGGTGCGCTGCTGGTGATCCGATGCGTGCAGTTGCAGGTGATATTCCAGATACACAGTGGATATATCCGCCAACACGCGCAAAAATGCCAGGTCGCGTGCATCAAGTTTGTCATTTTTATTGCGGCTAAAAGCGCAAAAGGTGCCATATACAGTGCCGTCCGTCAGCCGGATGGGCACGCTGACATGGGCTCCTACAGGAACTTCGCGGGTCACGCTCAGCGTCATGGCTTCCGCGTTTTGTTGTGCGTCCTGGATCAATTCCGGCAAGCGCCCCTGCACCACGCGCAAACAATAACTATCGGAAAGCGGGCCGCCTTCACCGGCTTTGACCAGTTTTAGATTGGGTTTAGAGCTGACGTAACGGAACATCCTCTGACCGTCAGTGAATTCCGAAATAAAAGCCACATCCATGGATAAACGCTCGCGCGCTGCGTTTAGCAGGGATTGCAATAACCGCTCGGCGGGATATTCATCCTCATTCTGCGCGATTTCCTGCAGCGTTGCGCTCAGCGGGGCAAGCACGCTTTTTTTACTTAAAGCCTGTGATGCGAGTTTCATAACGTCAGCCTGAAAATCCATGTTATAAAAATAATGCGAGCATCAGGCCGCTTCTGTTATTTCAGCTACGGAAAACGGACCTGCTGTTAAGTAAAGCAGATCCGCCGGAGGAGAGAAAAATCGGGTATGGAAATCAGTTGGTTTGGATGACGCAATTGGAACGCCAGCAGAGATGGAATCCAGCGCCGGTACGGAAAAAATACAACTCGCGATAATCATCAATCGTGTAAAAATCTTTGGGCTGATCGCTGCCTTGAAATGACGTGAAATCCATCTGATATGCGCGCTGTTCCGCTAAATCCCAAAATTCCGGCGACTGTTCCGGAAATTCAAGCGCCAAAACGGAATTATCAAAAATCGCACTCAGACCAAAGCTTTCGCTTTTTTCAGTGCCTAAATCGGCATAAGTGGCGAGGGCAGTAAGTTGTTGATTGGCGTCCATTACCATTAATTGCAGCGCCAAGGTGGAATTTTCCAGGGTGCGGCCGAGCAGGTAAAAATCATCACCTATTTTTTGCAAAGCATGGGGAGTAAAAC
>JAEZGT010000131.1 GCA_023416875.1 Pseudomonadota bacterium | reverse complement strand
ACGCGATGGCAGATGATTACCACGCGCGAGGTGTGGCATCTCGACCAAAGTCTAGGCACCATTGCAGAGGTAGCCAATCGCAGTTTCATTTTTGAGAATCTTCGCTTCTTTGTTCCACTTTTGCTCGTGCTCATTGCCGTAGTTCTGCTGCTGGTCACGCGCATACTGAAGCGTGTTATGAGATCGGTTGCACGGCCACTCGAAGAATTACATGAGACTGCACAGGCTATTGTCGACGATGCTTATTCGTCCAGGCGTGCCACCAAGCGCAGTGATGATGAAATCGGCGAGTTGGTGGATGTGTTTAATCGTATGCTGGACAATCTCGCCAGTGAAAATCTTGCTTTGCAATCATCTGAAAACCGCTTCCGCACGCTCACCTCCAATGCCCCCATCGGAATTTTCCAGTTGGATGCCGAAAATAAACTGGTTTATGCCAATGAGCGCTGGTACAAAATTACAGGCACTCAGCCGGGTGTCGGTGCTTGGGAAAAACATGAAAGTCATGTGGTTAAAGATGACGTGGGCTTATATCACTCTAACTGGGAGCGGGCGCGTCAAAAAAGTCATGCTGTGCTCGTGGAATATCGCTATCAAACAGACACGGGTGGGGAAAAATTTTTGATGGAGAATGTCGCGCCTTTGACAGCAGGCTTAGGCATGATTGGCACGCTGGCCGATGTGACGGAATTAAAAAACGCGCAAAAAGAATTAGAAAAGCTCGCGTTTTACGATCCTCTTACCGGGTTGCCAAATCGGCGATTTTTTATTGATTTGTTGGGTTTTGGCTTGGCAAAAGCCAAGCGCAGTGTCGCTAAGGCGGCTGTACTGGTGCTCGATATGGATAACTTCAAACGAGTCAATGATTTGCTGGGGCATGCCGGTGGTGATCAATTGCTGCAACAGCAGGCACAGAGAATTCGTGCTGCAGTGCGCGAGCAGGATGCTGTATCGCGTATGGGAGGTGACGAGTTTACGATTATGCTCGCGCCGGTCAATGAAATATCGGAAGTCACCAGTTTGGCGAAGCGCGTTCTGGATGCGGTGAATTTACCGATTACCGTCGGAGCCCATACATTGGAAGTTGGGGCTTCGATTGGCGTTGCGCTTTACCCGGCAGATGGTGAAAAAGCGGAAGATTTGATGCGTAATGCCGATATGGCGCTTTACGAGGCAAAGGGATCGGGACGCAATCGCGTCAATTTCTTCTCTTATAAGCTGGATCTCGAGTTGCGTGAAAGCTTGCGTATGGAGCAAAAACTACGCAACGCTATTCGCAATCAGGCACTCGAAGCCTATTTGCAGCCGCAAGTATCGGCTGAGGGGAAAGTGATTTGGGCGGAAGCGCTGGTGCGCTGGTTCGATCCTGAAGACGGCCCAATAAGTCCCGCGCGTTTTGTCGCCTTGGCGGAGGAGACTGGTCTTATTCATGGTCTCGGTCAGTTAATGTTGGAGCAAGTATGCTTCCACTTATCGCAACACAAAGGCTATTTAAAAAATGTGGGCATCGCCGGAATCGCGGTCAATTTGTCCGGCCGCCAATTTTATTCGCGTACGCTGCTGCGTGATATTAAACGCATAATGGCGGAGTCTGGAGTCGAACCCGAACAAATCGAATTTGAGCTTACCGAATCGCTAGTAATGGATGATGTGCAGATGGCGATCGATGTGATGCGGCGTTTGCGCGATCTGGGTTGCCGGATCTCCATTGATGACTTTGGCACCGGCTATAGTTCGCTGGCTTATCTCAAGCGTTTCCCAATTAACTGTCTCAAGATCGACCGCTCTTTTGTTGAGGACATTCCTCACGACCCCCACGGTTCGGAAATTGCCACCGCAATTATTGCCATGGCGCACAAGCTGCATCTGAAAGTGGTTGCAGAAGGTGTGGAAACGGAAGCGCAGAGGGATTTTTTGATTGCCCAGGGTTGTGAATCTTTGCAGGGATATTTATTTGGCAAACCAAAACATATTCAGGAATATGTAGATCAAGGGAAAGCGCTATTTTTTGCCAATAATCCAGGGCAAGTTCGCAACCAATAAGCGCATAGCATTGCGCTTATTAATGAATAATTTTGACAGCGCTGGTTTGTGGATCGCGGGCTTTGCCGCTGCGGTTAAGCACATCGAGATAGGTTTGCCAGAGGCGCTCCTGATTGCGCCCCAGCTCATAAAGATAATCCCAGGTATAAATGCCGCTGGTATGGCCGTCGTCAAACAGTAGGCGCAGCGCGTAATTACCCTGCGGTTCGGCACCGGTCAATTGCACATGCAGTTTGCCGTACTGCAATTGCTCTTGACCGGGACCGTGTCCCTTCACTTCCGCTGACGGAGAATGAACCCGCAGAAACTCTGCAGGCAGCTGAAACACTTCCTCGCCGAAGCGCAATTCCAACAGATTGGATTTGCGCCGCAATTTAATGACGGATGGGACTGCCATGGCTCAGAGAATAAATCGGCTAAGGTCTTCATCCTGCGCCAAATTGGCCAACTGCTCGTTCACGTAATTTGCATCCACCGTGACAGAAGTTTCAGTGTCGCCGGCACCAAATGAAACTGTCTCAAGCAGACGTTCAAGCACCGTATGCAGACGGCGTGCGCCGATATTTTCCGTTTTTTCATTGACGTTGTAGGCGATCTCGGCAATGCGACGAATGCCATCAGACGTAAAAGTAAGCTTTACATTTTCAGTAGCGAGCAGCGCTATATGTTGCTCCGTCAGCGATGCATTGGGTTCAGTCAGAATGCGCTCAAAATCATCCGGTGTAAGTGCATCCAGCTCAACCCGAATGGGGAGTCGCCCCTGCAGTTCCGGCACCAGGTCTGATGGCTTGGACAAATGGAAAGCACCGGATGCGATAAACAAAATGTGATCGGTTTTAATGACGCCGTGTTTGGTGCTGACGGTGCAGCCTTCGATCAACGGTAGCAGATCGCGCTGCACGCCTTCGCGCGACACGTCAGCACCAGTGGTGCCTTCGCGTTTAGCGACTTTGTCAATTTCGTCGATAAATACAATGCCATTCTGTTCGGCGGCGGTTATGGCGGCAGTTTTGATTTCCTCTTCATTAACGAGCTTTCCCGCTTCCTCGTCGGCGAGTTTTTTCAGCGCCTGCTTGACCGTCATTTTGCGTTTTTTCGTGCGGCCGCTGTTAATGGAAGAAAACATGTTCTGTAATTGGCTCGTCATTTCCTCCATCCCGGGCGGCGCCATTATTTCCACGCCGACAGATGCGCTGCTCACTTCAATTTCGATTTCTTTATCATCAAGTTCGCCCTGACGCAGTTTTTTGCGGAATACCTGGCGCGTGGAGGATTCACCTGCGGTTTCTTCATGACGCGGTGGCGGCAAGAGCGCGTCCAGAACGCGCTCTTCCGCTGCATCTACGGCGCGATGTTGCACCTTGCGGGTTTCCTGCTCGCGATAAAGTTTAATGGCGCTGTCGACCAGATCGCGCACTATAGATTCCACATCTCGGCCCACGTAACCAACTTCGGTGAATTTGGTGGCTTCCACTTTGATAAAAGGCGCGTTGGCGAGTTTGGCGAGGCGGCGGGCAATTTCGGTTTTGCCCACACCGGTGGGGCCGATCATCAGAATATTTTTGGGTGTGACTTCATTGCGCAGCTCGGGACTCAACTGCATTCGGCGCCAGCGGTTGCGCAGCGCGATGGCCACCGCGCGTTTCGCCGCCTGTTGTCCGACAATATGTTTATCCAATTCATGCACGATTTCGCGGGGAGTCATCTGGGTCATGGCAGGCTCAAAATTCGAGTTCTTCGATGGTGAGATTGTGATTGGTGTAAATACAGATATCGCCGGCGATATTCAGACTTTTTTCGACGATGCTGCGGGCATCCAGATCCGTATTTTCCAGCAGCGCACGTGCTGCTGATTGCGCGAAAGCACCACCCGAGCCTATGGCAATCAAATCATTTTCCGGCTGAATCACATCGCCGTTACCGGTGATGATCAGTGAGGCTTCGGTGTTTGCTACTGCCAATAAGGCTTCAAGGCGACGCAGGGCGCGATCGGTGCGCCAATCCTTCGCCAACTCGACAGCCGCACGCACCAGATTACCGCCGTGGCTTTCCAGTTTGGCTTCGAAACGTTCGAATAAGGTAAAGGCGTCAGCAGTGCCGCCCGCGAAACCGGCGATGACTTGATTGCGGTAGAGCCGGCGAACTTTGCGGGCGTTGCCTTTCATGATGGTATTGCCGAGCGAGACCTGGCCGTCGCCGCCAATGACGACTTTGCCGTTGCGACGCACGGACACAATGGTGGTGCCGCGGTACTGTTCCACAAAAAACCCTTAAGCAGTAGGAGCTGCGGTTATGGCAGCTGCGGTGAGTTGAACGTGCAGAAGTGGGGGCGGCGCCCGCTATTTCAAGTTGCTGAGCGGGCGGTTCAAATCGGAATGAAAGAAGAGTTCGATCGCTTAGCCGTCGCGTTTGCGCGTGAGCAGCATTGCTTGGTAGCGGTTCGAGAGCAGGGTATCCCGTGCTTTGGCCAATTGCGAACGATTGGTGAAGGGACCGACGATTACCCGGTGCCAGATCTGCCCCTCTTTGGCTGGTGATTGCTCTATGCGCGCGTTGAAATTCAGCAGGGTGAGCTCCGCTCTCACCTGCTCGGCCTCAGTGGCGGAGCGAAACGACGCTACTTGCAGAAGATAGTCAACATTCTCTACCACTTTCTTCTGGGGCGCGGTGCTTGGCGTACGCGATGTGGTTACGGGCACCTCGGTATCGCGCAGGATTTTATAAAAATCGTATTTCGCCGGCGTTTTGGTTTCCTCCGCAGGCACAGCTTTCGTTGTCGGTGACGTACGAATGCCTGGCGCTGGTTGAAGATCGCTAAGACGCATCAGGAACATGATGAACGCGCCGAGAATAACGCCCGTGAACAGCCACACCCAACCGGGGACTTTGGAGCTGGAGGATTGTTTGGCCATGATCTAGTTGGTCACCAGGAAATTTTGAGAAGCGGTGCTCATTGTAGCTTGTGATTAGGATTAAAACAGCGCGCATTGAGCTTAGGTTGAGACGGACAAGGCTTCAACTCATGTCTTGCGGATCGACATCCAGGCTCCAGCGCACGCGCTGTGCGAGGGGCAGAGTCTCCACCCGTTCCACCAGATTCTTCAGAAACAGCTGCAATTCCCCGCGGCGCGCATTGCTGATTTGCAGTTGGAACCGAAAGCGGTGATTGCACTTTTCCATCAGTGCCGGCAGTGGGCCTAGGTAGGCGTGCTCCGGCCCAGGCATGCGGAGGGTCCGCGCGATCTGTAGGACTTGCTTGAGAAAATCCACCGCGTTTTCCACGCGTTTGGATTCGGCCCTCATCAGCGCCATGGCCCAGTAGGGCGGCAGGCGGGCGAACGATCTCTCCTGCAATAGCGTTTGGGCAAAGGCGTGATAACCCTCCCGTAATAGCAGCTGCAGGAGAGGGTGGTCTGGTTGATAGGTTTGCAGCAACACCGTGCCCGGCAGATCGCCGCGCCCGGCCCGGCCCGCCACCTGGATGAGCTGCTGGCCCATACGCTCAGGTCCGCGAAAGTCGCCGCTGAAAAGCCCCTGGTCTACGTCTAGTAGGACGGCGAGGGTGACCTTGGGAAAGTGATGTCCTTTCGCCAACATCTGCGTGCCGACCAGGATGCAGGGCTCGCCCTGCTCTAGCCTTTGATTCAAATCGGCCATGGCGGATTTGCGCCTCATGGAATCCTGATCCACCCGCAGAACGGGAGTTTCGGGAAAATGGTGCTGCAAAATCGCTTCACATCGTTCGGTGCCCCGGCCGAGCGCCACCAGTTTGGGATAGTTGCAGCTGGGACATTGCTTGGGTGACGGACGTTGCAAATCGCAGTGATGGCAGTGCAGGTGGTAGGGCTGGCTGTGCAGGGTCATGCGCGCAGAACAGGCATTGCAGTTAGCGACCCAGCCGCAGTGCCGGCACAGCAGTGCCGGGGCAAAACCTCGGCGATTGATGAATACCAATACTTGCTCACCGCGCTCCAGCGTCTGCCGGATCGCGGTCATTGCTCTCACACTAAGAACGCTGTTGATGTCCTCGTGGCGCATATCCACCGTTTCCAGTCGGGGAGGCTGCGCTCCGCCCGCACGAGCTTTTAGCTGGAGGTGCTCGTAGCGACCTCCCAACGCATTTTGCAGACTTTCTAGAGATGGTGTCGCCGAGCCGAGAACTAGGGGGATTTCGGCTTTATAAGCGCGCATCACCGCAAGATCCCGCGCGGAGTAGCGCAAGCCGTCCTGCTG
>JAEZGT010000127.1 GCA_023416875.1 Pseudomonadota bacterium | reverse complement strand
CCAATGTTCGCCCTTGGGCAGTTCGACATATTCCACCGCATTGCCCTGTTTTTTCAGCTGCTTGTACATAGTGCGAGAATGTTTGGGATCGACCACTGTGTCTTTTTCGCCGGCGATCAGCAGCAGGGGCGCTTTGAAGGTTTTGCGCAGGTGGTAGGGCGACACCTGCTTGATGTCCCAACGTGGGTTCAGCAATTCGCGGTTGAGTCCAGAGAAAAGGTAGCGGCCCAATCCGTCGTAGTGGAGTTTCATATCCAATACGCCATTGATGCTGATGCCGCATTGGTATAAATCCGGGGTTTGCGCTAATCCCATTGCCGCAGCGTAACCGCCAAAGCGGGCGCCGACGATGCAGATGCGCGCCGGGTCCGCGATACCTTGTTCAATCAGCCAATGCACGCCGTCGGTGATGTCATTTTGGATGCCGAGCCCCCACTGCTGGTAACCGGCCACTTCGTGGTCGTAACCAAACCCGGTGGAGCCGCGAAACTGTGGTTGAAAAACGGCGTAACCTTCGCTGGCGAACATCTGCACGTAATTATCAAAACCCCAATAATCGCGCGCCCATGGGCCGCCATGCGGGTAGACGATCAGCGGCAGTTTGGGTTTGTCCTTGCCTTTGGCGCTGACGGGCAGGGTCAAATAAGTGGGGATTTCCAGGCCGTCGCGCGCTTTGTAGCTGAGTTCCTGCATCGGGTGCAGGACGGCGTCATCCAGGTTGGGGTAGGCGGAGCCAAAATAGCTGGCGGTTTTTTTCGCGATGTCAAAAAGAAAATATTGCGGTGGATGATCATCGCTGTAGACCTGATAAAACGCCTTGCCCAAGGTTGCGCGATCCATGGCGGAAATCAGTTCCACGCGGCGGCCTGGAAACGCTTTTTTCAAGGCGGCGCGGGCGGTTTCCCGCTGGGCATTTTTATAGGGGCCGATGACTTTTTGCTGCTTTAAATCGAAGGCGTGTAAATCGTGATCGTCTTGATCGTAGTCGTCGTCTTCCAGCTCGTGAGACGCAAACAGCAGCACGTTGTTATCCGCATAATCAAACCGCACTGGCGTCATTAATTTATCGCTCAGTTGATTTTCCCGCTGCAGCATTTTCCAGTTGGAATTTTCGTCTTCGCGATAGTGAATAACGGACACTCGGCCTTTGTCCCGCGCTTTTACGCCCACGCGGATGTGGCCATTGTTATCGGCGATAAACCGGTAAAACCCGCCGCGATTGGCGTCGACAAGTGATTTTTTACCCGTGTAGACATTCACCTTATGAACTTTGGGCATGGCCCACTGTTCTTCGGATTCGTCCAGCGCCAGCAACACATGTTCCGGGTCATCGGGCAGGTCGTGAATCATATGCGGATGCTGCAAAAAATAACCCCACTTATTGGGTTTCATATCGAACATCAGCAGGTTTTCGCCGTTTTTGTCGATGCTGATTAAACGCGTGAGATTGAGCAAGCCGATGTGCGGCCACTTCACTGCCATACGCGCGCCCACGATCAGGCGATCATCATTGACCCATTCAAACCAGCTCAGGTGGATGCCACTGAGCGGAATAACACCGATGAATTTTTCTTCGGGTTTGTATAAATGTTTGGTGACGATCACCGGCATATCATTGTGGGTGATCACATAAGCCACTTGTTGCCCGTTGGGGGAAATTTGCGGTGCCGATACGGCGGGGAGGCGGGCAAACTCTTCCAGTGTTTGTGCGCTGGTGAGCAGACTGCAAAACAGGCATAGGGCGGCGATGAACACTCTCATCCTTAATTCTCCTTTTCCATAAAAAATCCCGCGGGGTTGCCGCGGGGCGGTAATTACTTCTTCTTTAATTACATCTTTTCCATCACTTCAATGCCCAGCAGATCGAGGCCGCTGCGCAAAGTCTGCGCAACCTGATGGCTGAGCAGCAGACGGCTGTTGCGAGTATCTGTGGCAACACCGTCTTTCAGAATCGGACAGGCTTCATAGAAGGTCATAAACAAACTGGCGAGATCGTAGAGATAGGTGCACATCAAATGCGGCATAGCATCTTGCGCAACTTGTTCGACGGTTTCACCAAATTGCAGCAATTTAAGTGCGAGGGCTTTTTCCTGCGCTTCCACAAGAGTTAGTGAAGACGGCAGATCGAGAGGGTCCACGCCCGCTTTGCGGAAAATACTGCGAATACGGGTATAGGCGTATTGCAGATAGGGGCCGGTGTTGCCTTCAAAACTCAGCATCTGATCCCAATTGAACACGTAATCCAGTGTGCGGGTTTTGCTGAGGTCGGCGTATTTCACCGCGCCAATTCCCACCTTGCGCGCGACTTCCAATTTTTCTTCGGCGCTGAGTTCGCCGCTGTCCTGAATCACCGCCGTTGCGCGTTCGACCGCTTCGTGCAGCAATTCCGCGAGTTTTACGGTGCCGCCGGTGCGGGTTTTAAACGGTTTGCCATCGGCGCCCATCATGGTGCCGAAGGGGCAGTGTTCGAGGCTGACGGTATCCGGCGCGAAACCCGCTTTGCGTGCAATTGTATAAACCTGCTGCATATGCAGCGCCTGACGCGCATCGCTGAACACCATAATGCGCTGCGCACCGAGTGCGCCGACACGAAAACGCACGGCGGCGAGATCGGAAGTGGAATACAGATAGCCGCCGTCTTTTTTCTGCACGATTACGGGCGACGGATTGCCGTTTTTGTCCGCCAGCTCTTGCAGAAAAACGACTTGTGCACCTTGATCTTCCTGCGCCAATCCCTGCTTTTTCAGTTCTTCCACCAGCACGGGCAAATCGCTGTTGTAAAAACTTTCACCGCGGATGTGATCTGGCGTCAGGGAAACATTCAGCAGATGGTAAATTTCTTCGCAATGGGCGAGAGACACTTCGCGGAATTTGTGCCACAGACGTAGAACCTGTTCATCACCCGCCTGAAGGCGCACTACGTATTGACGCGCCAAATCGGCAAATGCGGGATCTTCGTCAAAATGTTTTTTCGCGCGCTGATAAAAATGTTCGAGATCCTGCAGCGCTAATTCGGCTTTGTCGCCATGCTGTAATTGCGCTTCCAATTCGCCGATCAGCATGCCAAATTGCGTACCCCAGTCGCCCACGTGATTTTGGCGAATAACGGTGTGGCCGAGACTTTCCAAAACCCGCACCACGGCGTCGCCAATAATGGTGGAGCGCAAATGGCCGACGTGCATTTCCTTGGCGAGGTTGGGGCCGGAATAATCCACTACTACCGTTTGCAGCTGGTGATCCTGGGCTAGACTGGCGTAAGGTGGCCGCACCAATAATTGCTCGGCAAGCCAGGCGGGCTTCAGCGTGATATTGATAAAACCGGGGCCGGCGATTTCTATTTTTTCGGCCGCGTCATCGAGTTGCAGATTGGCAACAATTTTTTGCGCAAGTTCGCGGGGATTGGTGCCCACCTTTTTGGCTGCACCCATGGCGCCGTTAATCTGGTAGTCGCCGAAGCTGGTATTTTTGCTGGGCGCAACATTGGGGTCGCAATCGGCGGGAGCGCCGGCAGCCTGCAGGGCCTGTCTGGCACGCTCGGAGAGCAGGGCACGAATGGTCATAAAGTCGGTCTTCGGATTTTAGGAAGCTGGCGATTGTAGCGAGCTTGGGGGTGGATGCAAGTTGAGTCGCTAGTCCTCATTAGCACTGTCAGAGATCGCTGCAGAGCTCCACCAAGGGTTTCTGGGACCGCCGGCAAGTACGTCCCTGGTCGGCTTCCCCACCGACGTCCTGTCGGTGAGGATCCCAGAAACCCTTGCTGAATCTCTTCCGCTGAGTGCCGGGTTCGAGAGCGATACCTTGAACAAAACCAATTCTCATCAACAACAGGAAGGTGCGATGGAAAATTCAAACTGGATCCTCAGCACCCGGCGAGAGTCGGTGCTGGAGCTGACCATCAACCGGCCCGAGCGCAAAAACGCACTCAATATGGCCATGTATCAGGCGCTTGCCGACCAACTGCAGCAGGCGGCGGGGGATAGCTCGGTACGTGTGGTAGTGATTACCGGCGCGGGCGGGTGCTTCACCAGCGGCAATGATCTGGAGGATTTCGCCCGCGGCGCCAACCTCGATCCCGCCAGCTCGCCCATTACCCGCTTTATGATGGCGCTGCTCGACTTCCCCAAACCGGTGATCGCCGCTGTGGACGGTCTTGCCATCGGCATAGGCACCACCCTGCTGCTGCATTGCGACCTCGCCTACGCCAGTCCCGCCAGCCAATTCCGCATGCCTTTCGCCCAACTGGGTCTCTGTCCCGAATATGCCTCCTCCCTGTTAGTACCGCGCCTTGCCGGTCATCTCAAAGCCTCCGAATGGCTGCTGCTCGGCAAAGCCTTTAGCGCGGCTGAAGCGGAGCAGGCGGGGATGATCAATCAGGTGGTGGATGATCCTCTGCAGGTCGCCCGTGCCAGTGCGGCGCAGTTGGTGGCCATGGCACCGGCAGCGTTACGGGCGACCAAAGCTCTGCTGCGCGCACCTTTGCATGAGCAAACCCGCAAAGTTTTGGACGAAGAATTCCGCATTTTTGGCGAGCGTTTGCGCGGGCCGGAATTTGCGGAAGCTGCCGCCGCCTTTTTCGCCAAGAGAGCACCTGACTTTTCCCGTTTCGAGTAGGAGGTTTTATGTTGACCATCGATTTCACCGGCCAGACTGTCGTGGTTGTCGGCGGTACTAGCGGCATCAATCGCGGTAT
>JAEZGT010000024.1 GCA_023416875.1 Pseudomonadota bacterium | reverse complement strand
TGGTGCTTTCCCTGCGCGCCCGCGCTGAACTCGGCAACGATCATGTGGATGGCCAGGGGGAGGGCAGCTCCTCGTGAATCATTGGATCATCGCCCCGATTTTGCTTCCCCTGCTGACCGCACTGAGTCTGTTGATCGGCGCGCGCATGGGCATGCGCCGCGCCCGTGTGGTCAGTTTGGCCAGCTTGGTGTTGTTGCTGGGCGTCGAGCTGTATCTGCTGCAGATCGTCTCCAGCGGCGCCATTTCCCTTTACGCCTTGGGTAACTGGGCGCCACCTTTTGGCATAGTGCTGCAGCTGGATCGTTTGGCGGCGCTGATGCTGGCAATGACCGGCGTGCTCGCGTTCTTCTGCACCGCCTATGCTGCCTGCGACCGCGACGGTCCCGGCGACAGCCTCCATCCTCTGATTCATTTGTTGATGTTCGGACTCAACGGCGCCTTCCTCACCGGCGATCTATTCAATCTCTTTGTCTTTTTCGAAGTGCTGCTGCTCGCGTCCTACTCGCTCCTGCTGCACGGCGACGGTCCTCAGCGCGCCAAAGCGGGCTTGCATTACGTGGTACTCAACCTCGCTGGCTCGGCCCTGTTTTTGATTGCGGTTTCGCTGCTCTACGGCGTGACCGGCACGCTCAATATGGCGGATATGGGAGCGCGTATTGCCGCGCTGGACCCGGCGGATCGCCCCTTGGCACACACAGGCGGCCTGTTGTTGTTTGTGGTATTCGGCCTTAAAGCCGCGATAGCGCCGCTGTATTTCTGGTTGCCCGGCGCCTATGCCGCCGCGGTTGGCCCGGTGGCTGCGCTGTTTGCCGTGATGACCAAAGTCGGCATCTACTCGATTGTGCGGGTTTACGGTTTGGCATTTGCGGATGGCGGATTTGCAGCATTTTTCCAGCCGTGGCTGTGGCCTCTGGCGATCGTTACTTTGGCTTTGGGCGTGATCGGCACTTTGGCGGCGCGGGGCCTGCGCCAGCAGATCGCCTATCTGGTGACTGTCTCCGTGGGCACTCTGCTGCTGGGCATTGCCATGAATACGGCGGAATCCCTGGCGGCGTTGCTGTATTACCTCGTCCATTCCACCTGGATCTGCGCCGTGCTGTTTTTGCTGGCGGATGTATTGCGGCAGCAGCGTGGTGCGGTAGCCGATCTTATCTCTGGCGGTCCACCGCTGCTGCAAGGCACCAGTCTGGGCATTCTGTTTTTTATCGCCGCCGCCAGCGTCGTCGGCATGCCGCCCACCAGCGGATTTGTCGGCAAGGTCGGCCTGATGCAGGCGGCCGCCTCGCCCCAGCAAGTGGTTTGGGTTTGGCCGGCACTGCTCCTGTCGGGGCTGCTCACCATTACCGCACTCAGCCGCAGCGGCAGTACTTTTTTTTGGCGTACCGATGGCGAAGTCACCGGCGAGGGTCGCGCCAGCGCGGGAGCGCTTGCGGCCATCTGCGGCCTGCTGGCGGTCAGCCTCACCCTCAGTTTTGCCGGCGGCTGGGTTCTACCTTTTATGGAGGCCACTGCGGCGCAGCTCACCGATCCGGCGGCTTATCGTCAGGCTGCGGATGCCTATCAGCCCATTCGAGGGAATTCACCATGAGCCTATCCGTATCCTGGTGGCGCCGCTGTTGGCCGCGCCCGACGCTCAGTTGTCTGCTGTGGGTGTTGTGGCTGCTGCTGGTAAACAGTGTGAGTGTTGGTCACATGCTGCTTGGCGCCTTTTGGGCGTGGTTGATTCCGTTCTACACCCAGAGCTTCTGGCCGGGGGTGATGCGTGTGCGCAAACCCTGGTTGGCCGCGAAGTTTCTCGCCTTGGTGGTGTGGGACGTGTTGCTGGCCAACTGGGTGGTAGCACGTTTGATTTTGCGCCCGATGGATCGTCTGCAGCCGGCGTTTATGCTGTTGCCGCTGGATGTGCACGAGGATTTCACCATCACGCTGCTGGCGAGCACAATTTCCCTGACTCCGGGCACTGTTTCCGCCGATTTGAGTATCGACCGTCGCCATCTGCTGATTCACTCGCTCCACGTCGAGGACGAGCAAGAGGCGATCGCGCAGATGAAACAGCGCTACGAGGCTCCGCTGAAGGAGATTTTCGAATGTTGAACACGGTAATCCCCATAGCGCTGTTTATGGTGAGCCTGGCCCTGGCGTTGAATCTCTGGCGTCTGGTAATCGGTCCATCGCTGCCGGATCGCATCATTGCCCTCGATACCATGTACATCAACGCTATTGCGTTGTTGGTGCTTTACGGCATTTATCAGCAATCGGCTTTTTATTTCGAGGCGGCGTTATTGATTGCGGTGATGGGCTTCGTCGGCACGGTGGTGCTGTCGAAATATCTGTTGCGTGGTGACATCATCGAATAATCGGGAAAGTCTGATGACCTTACTGCTCGAAATCATTATTTCCCTCTGCTTGCTGATCGGCGCCGGTTTTGCGTTGATAGGATCGATCGGCCTTGCCCGTCTGCCGGATTTTTATATGCGCCTGCACGGGCCCACCAAAGCGAGCACCCTCGGTGTCGGCGGCATGATTATCGGCTCGATCCTGTATTTCAGCACTCGCGGAGACGGCCTCAGTCTGCACGAATTTCTTATCGTGATTTTTCTATTTATCACCGCGCCGGTGAGCGCGCATATAGTGGCCAAAGCGGCGTTACATCTTCAGCTCCCTGCCGTGGAGCGCACGCGCAGACCGCCCGTTCACAACCCTTTCAAAAACGATTCCTGATATTGCCTATAACCGCGCGCTGAATCTCTGCCGCTGCGCGGGATCATAGATAGCGCAATTCATATCCGCCGAGGCATAACCATGAAAAAAATGTCCCGCACGTTTGGTCTGCTCGCAGCTGGCATAGTGCTGAGCACCAGCGCTTTCGCCGCCACTCCTCAAACCATTACCGATCAGCTATTGGCGCTGCTGCTTGAAAAACATCTGCCAGCGCCGCTCTACGAGCAGGGCAGCAACCCCTGGCCCGGCGGCGCTTATTCGTTGACGGTGCATAAAGCCGGTCGCCCAGAGGTCACCAGCTCCGCGAACAATATCCACGTCAAAATGCCATTGAAAGTTGTGATTGCCGGAAACGCTGGCAGCGAAATGCTACAACTGAAGCTGGCCTGCAGCAGCACTTTTACCTCTACCGGCGAAATTACGTTCACACCGGAAAAACCCGGTGCCGTCGACACGCTTAAATCCTCAGTCACTCTGCCAGTGCCGCCGGTTATGGCGAATTGCGAAGGTATGCAATTTCCGGTCGAGGAATATCTGCGCAGTGTGATCAATCAAAATAAACCCCAGTGGGAATTAAAACTGGATGCGGAAATGAAAGAGTGGTTGCAGGGAGAAGGAGCCAAGTCGGCAGCGACACCAAATGCAAAACCGGCAGCAGCGCCGTAATGGCTCAATGTATTTTATCTGCACGTGCATTCGCGACAGCGAATGCCGCATCACATCTTCTTTCATTTCGTAAGCCTCTGTGTTGTCCATAAAAATCGGCCCACTTATTGTCACGCCTTTTGTGCTTACCGCCGCTATTGCATTTGCCGCGGCCCTGTTGGTCGGGTGGTTCTTCGGCAGGAAAACCAAAACAGCTGTCGAGCCGATTATGAGCAATATGCTGATTTGGGGCGTGCTGGCGGCACGAGTTGCGTTTGTTGTGCTTTATATCGGCAATTATGTTCAGCAGCCTTGGCGAATCATTGATATTCGCGACGGTGGTTTTATTCGCGAAGCGGGCGTTGTCGCCGCAATTCTAGTCGGTATTTATTATTCCTGGCGGACACCGCCTTTGCGTAAAGTTTTAGGTAGCGCCGTTGCCGCCGGTTTACTGATTTGGGTGACGGGAATGGGGTTGTTTAAAATTCTCCAACCGGTGCCGCCGCATATCTCCGAATTGCCGTTGCTAACTTTAACGGGAGAGCAAAAAAATTTTCGCGGCCACGGCAAACCGATTGTTGCCAATCTCTGGGCGACCTGGTGCCCACCGTGTCGCAGGGAAATGCCCGTGCTCGCCAGTGCGCAGCAGCGCGAAACGGAGATCGAATTTATTTTGGTCAACCAAGGCGAATCCGCAGATGAAATTCTCAGCTATTTGAATGAGCAATCGTTTGCGTTGGAGCATCTTTATTTGGATCAATCCGGCATGTGGGCGGACCGGCTTGGCGCCGCGGGTATGCCGACTACTTTATTTTTTGACGCTGAAGGCCATCTGGTCGGCGCTCATACGGGTGAGTTGTCGCAGGAAAGTTTGCGGCATGCGTTAAAACGCTATTTTCAATAACGCGAACTTCAGTAGATTTCGTCACAAAGCCAGAATGCACTACGAGGCACTACGAGGCGCAGCGCGGCGAGGGTTCATCCTGTTCATTCTCTGTGCGTGAAAGATGTGTAAAATGCGCGCCGATTGAAGCCATATCGTATCTGCATGCCCAGTCCACGTCGTCAAACCAATCGATCCAAGAGCCACGCGTCGCTCGAATCCCGTGTTTTCTGGCGGGTGTTGTCTGCGGCTGTGGCGTTACTGTTGATATATGAGACGTGGATTTTCAGTCAGGTGCTTTGGTGGAAATGGAATAATCCGACCAGTACCAGCTTTATGGAGATCCGCATGGAAGAAATGCGCAGGTATAACGCATCCGCGCAGTTGCGCCACCAGTGGGTTGGCTACGGCCAAATTTCGCCACACTTAAAGCGCGCTGTCGTTGCCGCTGAAGATGGCAAGTTTCTTCAGCACAATGGCTTCGACTGGCAGGGCATCCGCAATGCCATGCAGAAAAATCTGCAGAGCGGCAAAGCCGCCGCTGGCGGCTCCACTATCAGCCAACAGTTAGCAAAAAATCTTTTTCTCTCGCCCTCCAAAAATTACCTGCGCAAAGTTCAGGAGGCGATTATAACGGTGATGATTGAAGCCACCTGGGATAAACGCCGTATTTTGGAAGTGTATTTGAACGTGGTGGAGTGGGGTGATGGTGTGTTCGGCGCGGAAGCGGCTGCGCGCAGACACTACAACACCAGCGCCGCTGGTTTATCCGCCTATCAATCCGCGCGCATGGCCGTTATGTTGCCCAACCCCCGCGCTTTCGAAGACCGTTTGCCATCCTATGCCGTGCGTTATGCGGAGACGGTGCAGCGGCGAATGAATTCTGCGCGCATTCCATGAGGCGCAAAAATGTATTTCTACATGCATGACATTTTGTCATGCACCACCAAGCGGTAGCCGCAATCCAAATCAGATTGGTGCAACAAAGATTGATATCGCTTTTGCCAAACGCCTGCGCCCAGATCCTGGCGGAGGCAATTTAAACCATCATCGACAGAACCCAAACGAGCAAATGTCGAAATGGCATTTCTCGCCGCAGGATTTAAGTACATCTCGGGGCGACCCCAGTACGCGCACATAAAGCCATCGGTACAGTCATGGGGAATCGCCACGGTTTCCACCTCAATTAATCCTCCCAATAATTCAGCAAGCTGATCAATCGTTGGAAAGAGCTTTGTGTCGATGGTGGCGATTTCGGGCAGATAATCAGGAAGCCAAAAATCACCGAAGTCGCCATTCCAGGTGAGAATAATAATTTTGTCGCGTGTGACCCGGGGCATTTCCGCCAAGCCCTTGGGAATGTCTCGCCAATGATGGATGGTCAGAATCGCCAAAGAAACATCAAAGCTGTTATCCGCAAATGGTACGCCTCAGCAAAGCCTTGTATGGCCGGTGCACATTTTTCGGCGCGGCGGGAAATCATTGCCCCCGAAGGCTCAAGGGCAATTAAATCGCAATCGGTGGGTTCGTAGGAGCCCTGGTCCGCACCAACATTTAACACTTTGCTCCCATGTGTGAGGTGTCGGCGAATCATCGCCGCGATACGCGCGTCTGGCACGCGGTAGTTAATGTAGTCCGGTGCAAATTCATCGTAGTTGACCTGCATTCCGTCGCCCCTCATATCTGCAAACCAGCCTGCGCCGGATTCTGATGCATATCCAAATCCAGTGCAATGCCGCGCTGTGACAAGCTTTGCACATCATATGTCCAAGGATCTTGTTGTCATCGCGGATAATTGGACGCAAGGCTCCACTTTGGAGCGAAAAATTTGAAATTTGCACTCCAATGACGCCGTGGCAAGATAAGTTTTTGGCTCTGTTTGAGTGCGGCATTGAGATTAATTTGGTGCGAAAATATAAAAGATAAACAAAAACAGCCTCTTGTATTCTACTTCCACGTGCACCTTTTTATTAATTCTGATTGGCACAAAGTTTGACTCTCCTGATTAAAGCAGCGGCGCGCCATCGTCATGCTTAGTTCTGTTGCACCATCGATATTTCCCTAGCGTGCGGCCTCTACCAAAACAATTTGTTTTTAGGAAAGTCACAATGAGCGAGCAGAAAAGCACTGTATTTACCGATATGGAACTGCCTATTCCTACGGATTCATCTATTCAACGCCGCAAACTTTTAAAGGCGCTGGGCGCGGTTTCAATGGCCGGGGTAATGACGCCAGCCATGCGCAGTATTGCCTGGGCGGCGGATGGCGGTGGTCCAGAGGTTAAAGGAGCAAAATTGGGTTTTATTGCACTTACCGATGCAGCACCTCTATTTGTCGGTGTGGAAAAAGGATTTTTCGCCAAACATGGCATGCCCAATGTGGAAGTAGTGAAGCAGGCATCTTGGGGTGCGACGCGGGACAATTTGGTGTTGGGCGCGGATAAAAATGGTATCGATGGTGCACATATATTGTCACCCATGCCTTATTTGATTACGACAGGCGCAGTTACCGCCAACAATCTTCCCACTCCTATGCAGATAGTTGCGCGCTTGAACTTGGCCGGCCAGTGTATTTCAGTTGGTAAGGAATATGAGGCGCTTAAATTAGGCGTGGATACCAAGCCATTCAAACCCGCGTTGGAAGCCAAAAAAGCTTCAGGTAAGGCGATTAATGCGGCCATGACGTTTCCGGGTGGAACCCACGATCTGTGGATACGTTATTGGTTGGCGGCCGGCGGTATAGATCCGGTTAAAGATATTTCGACCATCGTGGTGCCGCCGGCGCAAATGGTGGCGAATATGAAAGTGGGCAATATGGATGCCTTCTGCGTGTGCGAACCCTGGAATGCGCAATTGATCAATCAAAAAATAGGTTTTACCGCGGTGACAACTGGGGAAATCTGGAAGAACCATCCAGAAAAAGCCTTCGCGCTGCGCGCGGATTTCGTCGAAAAATATCCCAAAGCCACCCTGGCCTTGACCATGGCGATAATGGAAGCGCAAATGTTTTGCGAAAAGCCGGAAAACAAAGAAGAAGTTGCCAAGATTTGTTCATCACGCCGCTGGATTAATGCACCTTTCGCAGATGTGATCGACAGAATGAAAGGCGACTTCGATTACGGTAACGGCAAAGTTGTAAAAAACAGCGAATTTCAAATGCGTTACTGGAAGGACCACGCATCCTATCCATTCCGCAGCCACGACTTGTGGTTTTTGACCGAAGATATTCGCTGGGGTTATCTGCCTGCGAATACCGACACCAAAGCCTTGATCGACAAAGTCAATCGCGAGGATATCTGGCGCGAAGCGGCAAAAACGCTCGGTATCGCTCAAAGCGATATTCCGGAATCCACCTCCCGCGGAGTCGAAACCTTTTTTGATGGCAAGGTGTTCGACCCGGAAAATCCCAAAGCTTATCTGGACAGTCTATCCACCAAATATTTGAGTTGAGTTGCGGTCAGTTTTTCCATTTTCTTCTTAATAGGAGCCGGAAGTTATGAGTTCACCAACCTATTTGCGGGCAGTCAGCCCCGCGCCGATACCTACCGTCGGCACAGCTCCCAATGAACCGGAAGCAACGGAATTATCGCAATCTCAACCAGTGTCAATTGCCGCCAAAGAAACCGCCGCTCAGCCTGCGCCCGCAGCGGAACCGAAAACTAACAGCGCGCTCAATCGCACCAAGGACATCGTGGTCAATCACGTATTGCCGCCAGCAGTTGTGCTGTTTTTGTTAATCGGCTTGTGGCAAATATTGTGTTCACAACCGGGATCGTCGCTGCCGTCGTTTACGCAGGTCATCACGGATACCAGCGAATTGATTCTGCATCCTTTTTACGACAACGGCGGCAATGACGTCGGTCTCGGTTGGCAATTGCTCGCCAGTCTGAAACGTGTGGCCTACGGCTATAGTTTGGCGGTATTGGCGGGTATTGCCCTAGGTGTATTAATTGGCCAATTTTCCTGGGCGATGAAAGGACTCGATCCTATATTTCAGGTATTGCGCACCGTACCGCCGCTGGCCTGGCTGCCACTGTCTCTTGCGGGTTTTCAAGACAGCCATCCTTCAGCGATTTTCGTGATTTTTATCACTGCTATTTGGCCGATCATCATTAACACATCGGTGGGGGTGCGCAATATTCCGGAAGATTATCGCAACGTGGCGCGAGTCATTCATTTAAAAAATATTCGCTACTTTTGGAAAATCATGCTGCCCGCCGCTGCACCTTATATTTTCTCCGGTTTGCGTAT
>JAEZGT010000008.1 GCA_023416875.1 Pseudomonadota bacterium | reverse complement strand
CTGCAGGCGCTGTTCGATCCAGCGTGACAGTTGCTTGATGCCGATGGGCCAGACGGTGACCACGGTGCCGATCTTCTCAAGGGCGCTGTACCACTTGCTGTTTTGCGTGGCTTTGTCGAGTTTGGGGCAGACTAGCAGTAAAAGATTATCGGGGGATGGGGCGGCGCAGTATTCCTGCAGAATCTTGGCGCCCAGGTCACCGGGCTTGCCATTGTGAACGCGCACTTCGAGCAGTTTTTTGTCAGCGAACAGGCTGAGGCTGTTGGCGCTCTGCAGCAGCTGCGGCCACTGAAAACCGGCATCGGTGTGGAAAATTTCGCGCTCGCTGAAACCCGCTTTGCGCGCGGCGGCGCGGATGGCGTCGCAGCTTTCCTGCACCAGCAAAGGCTCATCGCCGGTGATCAGGTAGGCGGGGCTCAGGCCTTTTTGCAAGGCCTGGGGCAATTGCTCAGGGTTGAGTTTGGCCATTACGAATCGACACGTTGCGCGCCTGGCGCAGGATACGCTGGGCCAGGTCCAGGCGCATTTCTTCGAGCAGAGTGTTTTCCTCTTCGCTTTTCGCCGCTGTGTTGCTCGGGTCAAAGTCGAATACCCGCTCGACCGACAAGGTCTGCGGCACGCTTAAGGTTTTCTCGCCTGCAACCTGGTAGTGGAATTCAGCGGAGAGGGAGAGTTCGTATTGGGCGGGGGAGCCGATGGAGGTAACCGCCACCACGCGCCGCTGCAGCTCTTCGATGCCGAGGTGCAGACTGAGGGGGGCGTCGCTTTGCGGTTTGACGGAGCTGCGATGCATGACATCCAGCAGCGCAAGAGTCAGAGGCGCAAAGCGGTCCGTCGGCACCAGATTCAGCGCGGGTGGGCCCTGATAGCTGCCGACGCCGCGCAACTGCCAGCCGCACCCGGCGAGGATAAGACAGAGCAGTCCGGCACTAAACCAACGCAAGGGTTTCATCCTTTCACAACTATGTTGACGAGTTTGTTGGGCACAACGATCACCTTCACCACGGCTTTGCCGTCGATAAAGCGCTGTACGTTGTCATCCGCCAGGGCGAGTTTCTCCAGCTCGCCCTGAGGCGCGTCTGCCGGAGCAGCGAATTTGCCGCGCACTTTGCCGTTGACCTGGGCCACCACTTCGATAGTGGAGCGCACCAGGGCGCTGGTGTCGCACACCGGCCATGGGGCGTTGAGAACGTCGTTGCCATGACCCAGGGCCTGCCACAGGCTATGACAGATGTGCGGCACTATGGGTGCGAGCAGCAATACTGCGGCTTCCACGGCTTCGCGCTCCACGGCGAGGCCGATGGGCGTCGAGCGGTCTGCCTGGCGGCTGACTTCGTTGAGCAATTCCATCACTGCGGCGATGGCGGTGTTGAAGGTCTGGCGGCGACCGAAATCGTCGCTGACTTTTTGGATGGTTTCATGGGTTTTGCGACGCAGGGCTTTTTGTTGGTCATCCAGTTGCGCGGCATCGAGTTTGCCCGGCTGGCCAGCTTCCAAATGGGTGGCGACGCCTTTCCACAGGCGGCGCAAAAAGCGCGAGGCGCCCTCCACGCCGGAGTCGGTCCACTCCAGGCTCTGCTCCGGTGGCGCGGCGAACATGGTGAACAGGCGCACGGTGTCGGCACCGTACTGCTGGATCACCGTTTCCGGGTCCACGCCGTTCATTTTGGATTTCGACATTTTGATCACGCCGCCGAACTCCAGAGGCTCGCCGGTCGTTTTGTGGAAAGCGCGGATCATCTTGCCTTTTTCATCGCGCTCGACGCGCACGTTTTCCGGCGCAATCCACTCGGTGCGACCATCCTTGCGGCTGCAGAAGGATTCGGCGTTGACCATGCCCTGGCAGAGCAAGCGATTAAATGGCTCATCGCATTGCACCAGGCCTTCGTCGCGCATCAACTTGTGGAAGAAGCGGGCGTAGAGCAGGTGCAAAATGGCGTGTTCGATACCGCCGACGTATTGGTCCACCGGCAGCCAGTAGTTGGCCTTGGCGCTGTCGATCATGGTGTCCGCGTTGGGGCAGGTGTAGCGCGCGTAGTACCAGGAGGATTCCATAAAGGTGTCGAAGGTGTCCGTCTCCCGCTCCACCGCTTGGCCGTTCAACTCGTCTTTGCGCCAGTTGGGATCGGCTTTGATGGGCGACTGCACGCCGTCCATCACCACATCTTCCGGCAACAGAATCGGCAGCTTGTGCGCAGGCACCGGAATTTCACCACCGTCCGGCAGGTTGAAAATCGGAATCGGCGCGCCCCAGTAGCGCTGGCGAGACACGCCCCAGTCCCGCAGACGGTAATTGGTGGTGACGCGACCTTTGTTGGCGGCGGCAAGGGTCTGGGAAATAGCATCGAAAGCGGCATTGAAATCCAAGCCGTCGAATTCACCTGAGTTGACCAGCACACCTTTTTCCACGAAAGCCGCTTTGTTCAGATCTATGGCGTCGCCGTTGCTCGGCGCAATCACTTGTTTGATAGCCAAGCTGTACTTCTGCGCGAATTCAAAATCTCGCTGATCGTGCGCGGGTACGGCCATAACCGCGCCCGAGCCGTAATCCATCAACACATAGTTGGCGACCCAGACCGCGACTTCTTCCCCAGTGATGGGATGGCGGGCTTTGATGCCGGTATCCATGCCGCGTTTTTCCATATTGGCCATATCCGCCTCGGCGACGGACTGCACCTTGCACGACTCAATAAAAGCCGCGAGTTCGGCGTTGTCTTTGGCCAGATGCAGTGCGATGGGGTGTTGGGCGGCAAGGCTGACGTAGGTAACACCCATCAAGGTGTCGGGGCGGGTGGTGTAAACCTCAAAGGCTTTGTGCTCGCCGACCGGCTGGGCCAGGTCAAAGCGCATCTCCACACCGCGGCTTTTGCCGATCCAGTTGCGCTGCATGGTTTTGACCTGCTCCGGCCAGTCCGGCAGCTTGTCCAGGTCGATCAACAATTCTTCCGCGTAATCGGTGATGCGGATAAACCACTGGGGAATCTCTTTGCGCTCCACCGGGGTATCGCAGCGCCAGCAGCAGCCGTTTTCCACCTGCTCGTTCGCCAGCACCGTTTGGTCCTTGGGACACCAGTTCACCGATGACACTTTTTTATAGGCGAGACCTTTTTCATACAGGCGGGTGAAAAACCACTGCTCCCAGCGGTAG
>JAEZGT010000315.1 GCA_023416875.1 Pseudomonadota bacterium | reverse complement strand
GAAAAACACCAGAGACCATTTACCCTGCAAACGCTCCAGGGTGAAAGGCGCCCCTTTTTGATCCACAAGTTCGAACGGCGGAATGATGCGCGGCTTATCGAATACCACCGCACCGTTGAGCGCGAGCTCCTGAGGTGACAACACGCGCGGCGACAAAAACTTGTGTAGGAACAGCGCAATCACCACAGCCATAAACGCCAGCAAAATCCATATGGTGCGCATGATATTGCGATGCTGCTGTGTGTCCGGAATCGGTGCAGACATCAGAAGCCCACCACGTGACCGGTAATCGGAAAGGTGTAGTGGTCAATCAGCATCAGCCCAAACAACAGCATCAGATACACGATGGAATATCTAAAAGTTGCCATACCGGTACCCGGCTTGGGGGACACCAGCATCAGCGTCGCATAGCCGATAAAAATCACGCCGAGAATCAGTGCGCCGACCAGATAGATCAAATGCAGCATCCCCGTGGCGAATGGCAGCAGGCTCACCGCCAATAAAATGAAGGTGTACAGCAATATATGGATCTTGGTGTAGCGCTCGCCGTGGGTCACCGGAAGCATAGGGATCTCGGCGTTGGCGTATTCCTTCTGCCGGTGGACCGCGAGCGCCCAGAAGTGCGGCGGAGTCCAGGCGAAGATGATCAACACCAGCAACAATGCGTGGCCGTCCAGAGTGCCTGTCACTGCCGTCCAACCCAGTAAGGGGGGAGCGGCGCCGGCGAGACCGCCGATCACGATGTTCTGCGGAGTGGCTCGTTTGAGGAAGAGCGTGTACACCACTGCATAGCCCAGCAGCGATGCCAGGGTTAACCAGGCAGTAAGGGCATTGATATAGATCAGCAGTATGGCCATGCCCAAACCGCCGATAACAAAAGCAAAAATCAGCGCATGCGCCGGAGCCACCCGCCCTTTAGCAATGGGGCGGTTAAAAGTGCGCGCCATCTTCAGATCGATGTGGCGGTCCACCAGATGATTCACCACTGCGGCGGAACCGGCACACAGGGCAATGCCCAAATTGCCGAGCAACAATACCTGCAGAGGCACCGCCCCCGGCACCGCCAGCAGCATGCCGATAAGCGACGTCAGGATCATGAGGGCAACCACATTGGGTTTGCACAGTTCCCAATAATCCAACCAGGATGAGCGCTCATCCTTACTGATCATGGCGTCAGACATGTCTCTTCTCCCCGCCTTTGCGTAAACCGTAGTTCAGGGTCACCAGCACCAGCAATAACACCAGCCCGAACGCGTTGTGCGCCACCGCAACCGGTAGCGGCAATACCCAATATATATTGCTGATGCCCAGGGAAACCTGCGTGACCAATGCTACCAGCAGAACCATACTCATGCTCCGACTCCAAGAGTCACGCAAGCGCCACACACCAAAGGTCAGCGCTAGCAACACCGCCGTCACGGTCACAGCGCCGAGCCGGTGGGTGAAATGAATCGCCGTGCGTGCATGATTGTCCAGCAACCCGCCCAGATAATTCGGTCCCACATGCTGAAAAATATTAAATCCTTGTAAGTAATCCGCCGGGGGCCACCAGACGCCGTGGCAGGTGGGCAGATCAGGGCAGGCGACGGCGGCGTAATTGGCGCTCGTCCAGCCGCCGAGAGCGATCTGCACAACCACCGCGATCAGCCCAATAAGAGCAAGCCGACGGATGCCAGCGCCTGCCGGCTCGGTAAAACGCCAGGAACTCAGCCGCAGAGCCAACAACCACAAACAACTTGCCGTGGCGAAACCGCCTAACAGGTGCGCCGTCACCACCTGCGGCCAGAGTTTAAGGGTCACAGTCCACGCGCCAAACGCGCCTTGCAGTAGAACCAAGCCAACCAGAAACAACGACAGCCCTACCGGTAGCGGCTCTTCACGGCGCCCGCGCCAAGCCAACCAAGCCAGAACAAGAATGGTCAAACCCAACAGACTGGCGAAATAACGATGCACCATCTCCGGCCAGGTTTTATCGTGTTCTACCGGAGTTTCGGGAAAGCGCGCCTCGGCGGCGGCCACATCCTCCGCCGATTTTGGCCAGGTCAGATGGCCGTAACAACCGGGCCAGTCAGGGCAGCCGAGGCCAGCGTCGCTAAGGCGGGTAAAAGCACCGAGAATTACCACCACCATAGCCAAAGCGACCGCACAAATGCTCAGACTGAACAACAACCGGCGCCGGCTGCGGACGGCTGGTGATGTGATGGCAACGGATTGCGCGTGGGACATTGGCACCTCTGCTTAATCGTGATCGGCTCAGCCACCCGGGCTGTAGCGCAACACCCTTTTGAGATCTTTCAGCAATTGATTGCCGTCCTGCCGGGTGGAGTAGAACATCATGGCGAAACCCACCTGATCTACCAGCAGGTAATAATGATCCTCATTGAGATTGTCGGGAATATTGCTGTCTCGCAGCCATTCATCCCAGACCTCGCGGGACACCGTAAATTGTTTCATGCCTGGGTGCTCCGCTTTTATGCTCTGGAGAAAGCTCTCTCCATCCGCACCGCCGATATTCACGGCAAACCGCTCCAATCGATCCCCTTTTTCCGCCAAGCGGATGTGGACCTGACGGGTGATATAGAGGTTTCGCTGACAGACTTCACCGCAGTGTTCCGGGACAGGGATCAGCAAGCGCCAGTTGAGGTTGTCAACGAACCCCGGGATTTCGCCCTCGGCGTCCGCGAGAATGGCGGTTAAATTTTTCGCCGACGCAATCAGTTCGCCCTCGTTCACGGTTTCATCCGGCACACCCACGCCAGTAAAAAACGCAACATACGCTGCGATGATTGGCAGCACGGTGATCGCGAGAATGGCGAGCAGCGGCCAGGAAGATCTTTTTTGCGGTTGTGTGGTGGTATCACTCACCGTTAAATCACCTGTCATTAATTTTGTCGTTTTTCACTTTGCGCCGGCCGAGATTGCTGTTGGCGTATAGCCACAGAATCGCCAATGCCAAAGCCAGCAGAAACCATTGCACCGCGTAGGCGATATGTTTATCCGCCGACATATTCAGCACCGGCCAGTACACGGTCTGCGCCATGGGGCTCGTTTCATCCAACTGCACCACCCAGGGCAACAGAGGTTTGCCGAGCGCGTTTTCCATCGCCGCAAGATCGACTTGCAAGAGACGCTTAGGCCAGCCTTCCTCGGTGTGTTGGGCGCGCAGCAAAGGATTTTCCCGCACCGTCCGCAACTGCCCAGTGAATACCGCGGTTTCCGGCAGCACCGGTAAAGCGGGGTTATCCTGACGGTGCGTGGGTGCGCTCAGCCAACCGGCGTTAACCAGGACATGGCGACCGCCCTCCAGTGCAACGGGAACCACCAGGTGAAATCCGAGCTTGCCCTGGTAAACCTGATTTTCCACCAGCCATATATGTTCGCGGTCGGGGCGACCAGAGAAGGTAACCCGTCGAAAAAGCATATTTTTCGGCGGATCCACTAACGCCAAATCGAGCGGGGGCAAGGCCTGTTGTTGTTCGAGCGATTGTTGTATGGTGCTTTTTTCATCAGCCCTTTGCAATTGCCAAAATCCCAGTCCCACCAAAACCGGCAGAAACAGCGCAGCAAAAAGGCTTATTTTCCAATTCAGGTCCAGCTTAAAAGGAATTTTTTCTGGCGAGTTCACTTTTAACCCGGTGGAGGCGATTGCCTAATGCTTTTAAAAATTGTGATTTTGATATTGTTTGTCGCGGTGATAATCAGCCTGACCGGCGGACTGATTTTTTTATTGAAAGATATGAACGTGCCAGAATCGAAACGCGCGCTCTACGCACTGGGTATCCGCATCGCCCTGGCAACAACTTTGATGGCTACCATTGCTTATGGAATTCAAACCGGCCAACTGAAAAACAAAGCGCCTTGGGATAATCTCCCCAAGGCGCCATCACAAACGCGTTGATCAGCTGAGAATGTAAACAAAGATAAACAGTCCCAGCCACACCACATCAACAAAGTGCCAATACCAACTGGCCGCCTCAAAACCGAAGCAATCGTGATGATTGAAATGGCCTTTCAAGGTTGAGCGCAGGAACATCACCAGCAGCATGAAGGTTCCCATGGTCACGTGTGCACCGTGAAATCCTGTCAGCATAAAAAATGTAGCGCCGTAAATGCCTGAGCTCAGAGTGAGGCCGAGATCCTGATACGCGTGGATGTATTCTTCCGCCTGCAAAAACAAGAAGATGATGCCGAGCGCCACGGTAATACCCAGCCAGATATTGAACAGTTTTTTGTTGTCCTTTTTCAGTGCCGTGTGCGCGAAGTGAACGGTAAAACTGGAGGCCAACAGCACTGTGGTGTTCCAGAAAGGCAACCAGCCCAACCAACCACCGATGCCCGGATTACTCATATTGCCCTGTGGCCCTACATGGGCAGCATCATTACCTCTCACCGCCATATCCGGTGTGGTCATCAGCGGCCAATCGTTAGTAAATCCGCCCCATAACAATTCGCTATTGTTACCGCTGCCCAATTCGGGCAATGAAATCGTGCGGATATAAAAGAGTGCGCCGAAAAACGCCGCGAAGAACATGACTTCCGAAAATATGAACCAACCCATGCCCCAAACATAAGAACGCTTCAATTGGGCATTGTTAAGACCGGCAAGATTTTCCCGAATTACCTGACTGAACCACGAGAACATAACTCCGGCCATAACCAGGAAACCGGCGGCAAACAGAAATGGTCCATTATCCAGACCGTTGAACCAGCTCCCTAGACCAAACACTGTCAGAAACATCGCGAACGCCGTGATCAGCGGCAACTTGCTCTGCTCGGGTACGTAATAGGTCGATGCATCGTGTTGATGAGCCATTCTTGTTATCTCCGCCTGATCGGTTATGCGGTTAGTATTCAGTTTTATGCGTCTGCGTTACTGCGGAACTCAGTGAAGCCCTGCCAGTTCGGCCTGCGCCTGCTCGGTAATATCAAACAGCGTATATGACAAAGTTATAGTGGTGACCTGCTTGGGCAAGTCCTGGTCCACTACAAATTCCAATCCCAGTTCAGCGCTTTCGCCGCTGAGCAAAGGTTGGTGGTTAAAACAAAAACATTCAATCTTGTGGAAATAATTCACCGCCGCAAACGGACTGATGCTGGGCACTGCCTGGGCAACCATCGCCCTTTCCGAATTATTGCGGGCGAAATACTTGATTACCTTTTTCTGCCCCGGATTGACCTTGACCTTGAATTCCATGGGTTTGAATTCCCAAGGCATGGCCGCGTTATGGGTAGCGACAAACTGCACCGTAACCCACCGTTCCTCGTCCACTTTTATTTCTTCCGCTTCATAGGCTCCACCCACTTTGCGCAAGCCGGTGACTTCGCAAAGCAAGGTGTAAAGCGGCGGCATAATCGTGAATACCGCAACAAACATAGCGATAGTGGACAGGGCTAGGCGGAAGACAGTTTTACGCGTGGCCTTTTCCATGATCGCCGTCTCAGTCAACCTTCGGCGGAGTGGTAAAGGTGTGGTAAGGAGCCGGTGAAGGAACCGTCCACTCGAGGCCATGTGATCCTTCCCAGACGCGGTCTGTCGCTTTGCGCCCGCTGACGATCGCGCGTATCACGACGTACAGGAACAGCACCTGCGCAGCACCAAACAGGAACGAGCCCACAGAGGAGAGCATATTCCAATTGGCGAACAGCGGGTTGTAATCCGGAATTCGGCGCGGCATACCAGCGAGACCGGAGAAGTGCATTGGGAAGAACGTCAGGTTAAGGCCGATGAACGCCAACCAGAAATGGGTTTTGCCCAAGGTCTCGTCATACATGCGACCACACCACTTGGGCAACCAGTAATAGACTGCAGCGGTGATAGAGAAAATCGCGCCTGGCACCAGTACGTAGTGGAAGTGGGCAACCACGAAATACGTATCGTGATACTGGAAATCCGCCGGTGCTATCGCCAGCATCAGGCCAGAGAAACCGCCAATGGTGAACAGGATAACGAAGGCGATGGAAAACAGCATAGGCGTTTCAAAGGTCATCGAACCCTTGTACATGGTGGTAACCCAGTTAAACACCTTCACGCCGGTGGGAACCGCAATCGCCATGGTCGCGATCATAAACACCCACTCACCTATGAACGGCATACCCACGGTAAACATGTGGTGCGCCCATACCATGAAGCTCAGAATCGCGATCGAAGCCGTTGCGTACACCATGGAGGAGTAACCGAACAACGGCTTGCGCGCGAAGGTCGGGATAATCGCACTGACCACACCGAAGGCCGGCAGGATCATGATGTAAACCTCAGGGTGACCGAAGAACCAGAAAATGTGCTGGAACAAAACCGGGTCACCGCCGCCAGCAGCATTAAAGAAAGAGGTGCCGAAATGAATATCCATCAGCATCATCGTCACTACACCCGCAAGCACCGGCATTACCGCGATCAGCAGATAGGCAGTGATTAACCAAGTCCAGACGAACAACGGCATTTTCATCAAGGTCATGCCGGGCGCACGCATATTCAAGATGGTGGCGATAATATTGATCGCGCCCATGATCGAGCTCGCACCCATGATGTGGATAGCGAAAATAAAGAAGGTCACGCTCGGTGGTGCATAGGTGGTGGACAACGGAGCGTAGAACGTCCAGCCAAAGTTAGGAGCGCCGCCCTGCATAAACAGAGTGGAGGCCAACATGGCAAACGCAAAAGGCAGAATCCAGAAGCTCAGGTTGTTCATGCGCGGCAGCGCCATGTCAGGTGCACCGATCATCATGGGCACCATCCAGTTGGCCAGACCGACAAACGCCGGCATGACCGCGCCAAACACCATCACCAACCCGTGCATGGTGGTCATCTGGTTGAAGAAGTTAGGCTCGACGATCTGCAGGCCGGGCTCGAACAATTCGGCGCGGATGATCAGAGCGAAAATACCGCCGAGGAAAAACATCGCAAAACTGAACCACATGTACATAGTGCCTATGTCTTTGTGGTTCGTGGTGAATAACCAGCGGCTTAAACCGTGCGCAGGACCATGTGCCATAAGATTGTCTCCTTATTGGCCTTGCTTGAAGTTAACGACATCAATGGGCTGGATCTGATCGCCCATATTGTTGCCAAACGCGTTGCGCTGAAAGGTCACGACCGCAGCGATGTCGACGGGGCTCAATTGCTCTCCAAAAGGCGGCATGCCTACACCACCGTTGACGACCCGATTGATGTGCGCACCTACGGGGCCGGTTGAGATTTTGCTGCCGGCGATGGCCGGGAAGACACCCGCCAACCCCTTACCGTCAGCTTGGTGGCAAGATGCGCAGTTTTTGATATAGACGGCTTCGCCCTGCTCATACAACTGCTGGAAAGTCAGCGTCTGCTTGACGGCTTCCGCGATAGCGCGGGCCTTTTCACGCTTGCCTTCGAGCCAGGCGTCGTATTCTGCCTGCTCTACCGCGTGCACCACCACAGGCATATAGCCATGGTCTTTGCCACACAGTTCGGTACATTGGCCGCGATACACACCAGGCACTTCAACCTTGGTCCAGGCTTCGTGGATATAACCGGGAATTGCGTCGCGCTTCACCCCCAGTGCCGGAACCCACCAGGAATGGATGACATCTGCGGCAGTTACAAGAAAGCGAACTTTTTTGCCAATAGGGATGTAAACCGGCTCATCCACTTCCAGCAGATAGTGCTCGGATTTTTCTTCGGCATTTTCGATTTGGCTGCGGGGAGTGCTGAGAAGGCTGAAAAAGGTGACGTTTTCGCCCTGGTCGTCCAGATACTCGTACTTCCATTTCCATTGGTAGCCCGTGATCAAAATATCTAAATCGGCATCGTCGGTATCGTAGATGTGAACCAGCGTTTTGGTAGCGGGAACCGCCATAATCACCAGAATGATGACTGGGATAATCGTCCAAATTAATTCGAGCGTGACGTTTTCATGGAAATGGGCCGGCTTGACGCCGCGGGATTTGCGGTGGACGAACATGGTGTAGAACATCACCCCAAACACCACCACGCCGATAATCACACACCACCAGAAGATCTGCATATGCAGGCCGTGGATCTGACGGCTGACCGACGTCACCCCCTCGGTCATATTCAGCGGCCATTCTGACGCCCAGCATGCAGCGGGCAATCCCGCCAGAAATGCATAGAGCGGCAACAACAACCGTTTCGATTTGCCTAACATCGCCCCGTCTCCGTGTTTTTTTAATTAGGGAAGGTAAGAAAAAATGTGGTTGTTTCTTATGTTCAGCGGCTTGGAGGTTCGCGAGACGCGAACCGACGCATTGATTATGCGCCCGTACCAGGGAACTCGTGCGCAGCACCTGCGACAAAACGCCGCATAGGAAGCCATAAAACCTTATAAAGGTCAATGATTAAAATAGCGGAAATCGCTAACCCCAAAAGTCGGGGGAAGACGCTGTCAATTCAGCTGCGGGGCTTTTGCACATATCTCTCGCCCGCCCATCGGTTCACTTATCGATTTGTGACGCAATTTTTAGGTGCTTCCGGCAGTTCTGATCTATGGTGCATGTATGTATACGCTTCGCTCAGAGCCTATAGATGTCATTGTGGGTGAGCAGCCGGCTGTTTATTTTATAGCCATTAATTCACTTTTTTATTCAGACGCTTTTATCACCCATTGACGTGCTGCCAACGCTCGCCAGTTTCCATTGCGCCCGAGTAAATCCTTTTGATGACGATTAACTGTGCCGCGCGCATCTGCGCGTGATATTGATCATATGATTGAAAGTAAGTTGTCGCAGATCCGCACCGCCATCGCGGAGGCGTGTCGGCAAGAAAGCCAGACGCATGAGCTGGAGATCTATCTGACCTCTCTCGCGCCGCGACTGCATAAAGCCATTAGCCTGCCGCGAGAAAATTCCGCCGCGGTCCTGCTGCAGTTTGTCGTGCGCTATATCGAACATGCGCCCGACTTCCTCGCCACACTCGCAGCAGCAATGGAGCGCAACGGCGTGTTGGCCTACGGCACGGTATTTCTAGAAATCGCCACGGATTTTTTTCTCCAGCCGCCAGAGGTCGTTCATCACGACGGTGGTCTGCGTGCGCTGATCGATGAAGCCTATCTCGCCCATCGCCTGGTTGAAGAAATCAACGACCGTCTACTGATCCTGTGCGGCGTGCCCCTCGCTCCCATGGACATGACTATGGCAAACATCATCGTGCATCAGTTATTGGGAGAGGAGTTCGCTAATCAACTGGATCTCGCTGTCCACTATGCCGTGGAGGCTTTGTTTCAACCGGATCAGCTCAGTGGAGATTCTCGATTGGCACGCTTCGTCATCCAGCACGCTCATTCTGGAGGTTCGTATACCACTGAATGGCCCTGTATGGTGGACGACTCCGAGATCCATCTGAACTTTGCGGCCAGTTCCGCGAAAGTCACGGAGCATTGATTCACCCCTCTGTTTTATCTCCTTCACTCTGCTTTTTTTCGGGCGCCGGATCGAGCAGGCGCACCACCTGGGTTTCCTGTGCAACCTGTTCCTGTGGCGTATTCACCCGTGTCTGAATTTCCCTCACTCCCGGTTTGAAGCGCATTTCATCGCGAAAGCCGCATTCCACACATTCGCGGTAATCCGTGTCATCGATGCGGTACATGACGATGCGGTCGCTCGCTTTGCAGCGGGGGCACACCGCGCCGGCGATAAACCGCTTTTTTACTGATGTCATGCCCCTATCCCCGCATGGCGCAATAACGCCGCTATATCTGGATCGCGACCGCGAAAACGACGGAACAGCGTCATGGCATCTTCTGATCCGCCTTTCTCGAGGATTTCGCGGAGAAAACGCTCGCCAGTGGTCGCATCGAACAAGCCGCTTTCCTCAAACGCTGCAAAGGCATCCGCCGATAACACTTCCGCCCATTTGTAGCTGTAGTAGCCGGCGGCGTAACCGCCAGCAAAAATATGGGTGAAGCCGTTCTGAAAGCGATTGAATGCGGGCGGCGCCAGCACTGCCACTTCGTGGCGGACTTCATCCAGTAACGCCTGCACTCCCGGAAATCCTGCATCACCATATTCCATGTGCAATCGGAAATCGAAGAGCGCGAATTCGATCTGACGCAGGATCATCATAGCCGCCTGGAAGTTCTTGGCCGCCAGCATCTTCTCAATCAATACGTCGGGCAGGGATTCACCGGTTTTGTAATGGCCGGAAAGGCTTTTCAGCACCGACGGTTCCCAGCACCAATTCTCCATAAACTGGCTGGGCAGCTCCACCGCGTCCCATGCCACGCCATTGATGCCGCTGACCGCCGCCACATCAATCCGGGTCAACATATGATGCAAGCCGTGACCGAATTCGTGGAACAGGGTGGTGACTTCGTTATGGGTCAACAGACTGGGTGTATCGCCCACCGGCGCGTTGAAGTTGCACACCAGATAGGCGACCGGCAACTGCAATCCTTCGGACGTTTGACGGCGCACCCGGCACTCCGCCATCCAGGCGCCGCCGCGTTTACCTTCGCGGGCGAAAAGGTCGAGATAAAAATAGGCCACAGGTTCACCGTGGCGCTCGATCGCGAAGAACTGGACGTCCTGGTGCCAGGTCTCCACACCGCTCAGTGGTTTTATGTCGATGGCGAAGAGTTTTTTGTTGAGGGCAAACAGGCCGTCGAGGACTTTTTCCAAGGGGAAATACGGACGCAGAACTTCCTGAGAGATCTCATAGCGCGCCTCTTTGAGCTTCTCGGAATAATAGGGCACATCCCACACCTCCAAACTCTCCACTCCGCGCTCACTGCGCGCCCACTCCCGCAGCTCGGTGAGATCCCGCTCGGCCTGCGCCCGCGACTTCTGCGCCAGCTCATTGAGGAATTCCAGAACCTGCGTCGTGCTTTGCGCCATCTTCGGGGCAATCGACAACTCTGAATAATTGGTGAAGCCCAGCAGCCGGGCGAGCTCCTGGCGCAATTGCAGAATTTCCTCGATCAGCGGGGTGTTGTCCCACTGCCCGGCGGTAGGCCCCTGGTCGGAGGCCCGCGTCATATAGGCGGTGTACATTTCTCGGCGCAGCTCGCGGTTGTCCGCCTGTGTCATAACGGTGAGATAGACCGGGCCGTCTAGCGTCAGCACCCAACCTTCCAGATTGCGATTTGCCGCCGCGCGCGCCGCACCTGCCAGTGCCGATTCAGGCACTCCTGCCAGCTCCGCCTGGTCAGTAATGTGCTTGAACCAGCCCTGGGTGGCATCGAGCACATTGTTGGAAAATCGGTTGCTGAGGTCGGACAGGCGCGTCTGGATTTCGCCATAACGCTTCTTCGCTTCATCGGGCAGGCTCACTCCCGCCAAGCGAAAATCGCGCAACGCATTTTGAATCGCCGTCTGTTGAGCTGTGGTCAGATCCTTGTAAGCCTCGCTCTCGGCCAAGCGTTCGTAGGCGGAAAACAACGCGCTGTTCTGGCCGATGCGGGTGTTGTACTCGGTCAGCAGCGCAATGCTGCTGTTGTAGGCCTCGCGCAGGCTGGGATTATTGGCGACCCCGTTGAGATGACTGACTGGCGACCAGGCCTGATTCAGCTGGTCCTCCCGATCCTCCAGAGGAACCACCAGCGTCTCCCACCTCGGCTCATGCAATTGCCCCAGCTGACTCTCCAATGCTGCCAGGTTGCTCTCCGTCAGATTTTGCACGGCG
>JAEZGT010000285.1 GCA_023416875.1 Pseudomonadota bacterium | reverse complement strand
TCCACGCGGGTGGTGTTGCTGGAAGGTCACAACGGTGGCGATGCCGCCGGTAAAGTGATCCAGGCCTTCGGCGAAGTGGTAATCGGCGGCAATTACACCGTCGGGATTGTGATCTTCATTATTCTGGTGATCATCAATTTCGTGGTGGTGACCAAAGGTGCTGGACGTATTTCAGAGGTGAGCGCGCGTTTCACCCTTGACGCCATGCCCGGCAAACAAATGGCGATCGATGCGGATTTGAACGCGGGTTTGATTGATCAGGCAGAGGCCAAAAAGCGTCGCGCTGAAGTCACCTCGGAAGCGGACTTTTACGGTGCGATGGACGGCGCCAGTAAATTCGTCCGCGGCGACGCGGTTGCCGGCATCATGATCATGATCATCACCATCATCGGCGGGCTGGTGGTGGGCATTCTGCAACACGATCTGAGCTTCACCCAGGCGACCCAGGTGTATGTGCTGTTGACCATCGGCGACGGCCTGGTCGCACAGATTCCCTCTCTGCTGTTGTCCACATCGGCGGCGATTATCGTGACCCGCTCGAACAGCACCGAAGACATGAATTCCCAAGTTGTCGGGCAGATGTTTGGTTCGCCCAGAGCACTGGGAATCACCGCCATGATCCTGTTCATCATGGGGATCATTCCGGGCATGCCGCATGTGGCGTTTCTCGGGTTCTCCGCGCTGTGTGGATTTCTGGCTTACTACATCCATTTTCGTAAAAGTGTTGGCGAAGTGGTGGATGAGGCGCCGACCAAATTGCGCACTATCACGCCGTCTTCGGCGGGCGGCGGTGGCACCGGTCTCGCGCCGCAGCTCCCGGCGTTGGAAGGTAAGTCCGATCGCACCCAGGAGCCGGCGGAAGTGTCTTGGGAAGACGTCACCCCGGTGGATATTCTCGGACTCGAAGTCGGCTACCGCCTGATTCCTCTGGTGGATCGCAACCAGCGCGGCGAGCTGTTGGGCCGTATCAAAGGCGTGCGCAAAAAGTTGTCCCAGGACATCGGCTTCCTGATTCCTCCCGTACACATCCGCGACAATCTCGATCTGCTGCCCAACGGCTATCGCGTGACATTGATGGGCGTCGCTCTGGGCGAAGGCGAGGTTTTTCCCGACAAATTTTTGGCGATCAATCCGGGGCAGGTGTTCGGCAGTTTGCAGGGTGCAAAGACCAGAGATCCGGCGTTCGGCCTTGAGGCTATCTGGATCGACGAAAGCCAGAAGGATCAGGCGCAGACCCTGGGTTACACCGTGGTGGACGCCAGCACCGTAGTCGCCACCCATCTCAATCAAATCGTGCAGCAGCACACCCACGAATTGCTCGGCCACGAGGAAGTACAGAAGTGGCTGGATCTGCTCGGCGAAAAATCGCCGAAGCTGGTGGAAGAGCTGGTGCCCAACACCATCACCATCAACACTCTGTTAAAAGTTCTGCAGAGCCTGTTGCGCGAGCAGGTGCCCATCCGCGATATGCGTACCATCGCCGAAGCCCTGGCCGCCCACGGCGACAAAGGGCAGGACACCGGCACACTCACCGGCCACGCCCGCGTCGCCCTCGCGCGCCAGATCGTGCAAAACATTGTCGGCGCCGACCCCAATATTCCCGTCATCACGCTCGATCCGTCACTGGAACAGTTGTTGCTACAGTCGGTTCAGCAAGCACAAAAAATTGGCGCCGACGCCACGAGCTTCATAGAGCCGCGGCTCGCAGAGAAACTCAATAACGCGTTAGTCAGTGCTGCAAGTCGCCAGGAGGCGGCGGGCAAACCGGTGGTTCTGCTTGTGGCTGCACCTCTGCGTATGACTCTGGTACGTCTGGCGCGCTTCAACCTGCCGGACATGCATGTGCTCAGCTACAACGAAATTCCGGATAACAAACAGATCACCATTGAAGCCACCGTGGGATCTGATTTGACGAAGTAGATGGATCCCCGCTGCGCGAGGATGACGGGAAGGGGCGGGGGGAATTTAGAACCTCTCGTCATCCTCGCGAAGCCAGAACCACTCTCGTCATTCTCGCGCAGCGGGAATCCAGGGGATGGCAATAGCGACGAAAGTGGATCCCCGCTGCGCGAGGATGACGGAAAGGGACGCCGGGAATCCATAAGCGGTTTAAGTAACTCGTTAATTTTGAACAAGCGGCGTTGAGTAAATGCCAGGAGAAACCCACATGACAGTCAAACGTTTTGTTGCGCCGGATATGCGTCGTGCTCTGGACCTGGTCCGCCAGGAGATGGGGCCGGACGCGATTATTCTGTCCAGCCAGCGCACGCGTGAAGGTGTGGAGATTATTACCTCCACCGACCTGGATATAGTTGCGCGCGGTGGTGAGGAGCGCAAAGACTTTGGCCGTCGCTTCGATACCGAATTGGATCAGCCGCTGGCCAGTGATTCCGCCTGGCAGGCTCACGAAGGTGTGGCGGACGCGGTGCGTAAATATTCCGGCTCCGCTGCAGCTGCGCCAGCACCTGTCGCAGCGCCGAGCGGCGACGGCAAACGCCGCGAACAACTAGCCCGAGAAATTGAAGAAGCCCGCGAGCGCATGCTGGCCGCCAAACGCGGTGAAGCCCCGCGCGCCACCAGCCGCCCGGTAATGCCTGCAATTCCCGAAGTCACCGATACCATCCGCTGGCAAGAGCCTGCAGCCAAACCGGCTCGCCCGCTTACTGCGGCTAAACATAAACCCGCCGCCGCACGCCCAGCGCCTGCCGCTGAACCCGCCGTAGACTACCGCGCGCAAGCGGCTGCCCAAGCCCAAGACGAACAGCGCCAAGCGGTGGATCGTCAGATGGCCGGTCTGCAGGAGCAGGTAAAACGTCTGGCCGATGAACAGGCGCGCCGGGAAAAAGAGCAGGAAGATCGCCGTCTGGCGGCCCTGCAGAGCGAACTCGCCGATATGCGCATGCTGCTGGAGCAACAAATGTGGCGTATGCGCGAGCAGGGCACGCCCGTCTCCGCGCCAGTGACAACGCCGGTCCAGGATGCTCTTCAGACGCATCTGGGTACTTTGGGATTGCCGTCCGGCCTGGTCAAAAAACTGGCGCTGGCCGCCAAACCCGGCAAACGCCTTAATGCCGCCTGGCGCGATGCGCTGGCGCAGCTCACCCAACACGTGGCTACGGATACTTCCGACCGGGTACAG
>JAEZGT010000181.1 GCA_023416875.1 Pseudomonadota bacterium | reverse complement strand
TTTGGTACGCGCCGGAAACCTTTGACAAAATCAGCCTCGGTGTCGAGCAATACGCGGATGATGCGAAATCAAGAACTCTGTATATCGACGATATTATGCTAGACACCCAGTTGGTGAGCTGTGATGGCGAATTGCTTGATCCGAGCGAAGGCGACCACTAAACGCGGCTCCGCAACTGCTTCGCTCGTATAACGTTTTTCGCCTGCTGTGATAGATCTAGGAAAGGGCAATGTGAACGGGCGCACGGTGAGCTTTTGGTGCCGGAATAATATGGTTGTTGATAAAGCCAATAACAACCAGACGATACGGTGGCGGCATGAGCGAATTTCGAATCGGTATCTCCGGCTGGCGTTACGCGCCGTGGCGAAAAAACTTTTATCCACAAGGTTTGACGCAGGCGCGGGAATTGTATTTTGCGTCACGCTCGGTCAACAGCATCGAGATCAACGGATCCTTCTACGCGCTGCAGACACCGGAACGGTATCAAAATTGGCATGATGATACGCCCGACAATTTTAAGTTCAGCGTAAAGGCCCCACGCTATGTCACTCACATCCGCCGGCTGAAAGATATTCAACATCCGGTAGCCAATTTTTTCGCCTCCGGCGTGCTCAATCTCAAAAAGAAGCTGGGGCCGATCCTCTGGCAGTTTCCACCCAGTTTTAAATTTGATCCTGAACTGTTTGAAGCCTTCCTGGAGCTGCTGCCGCACTCAGCCAAAGAGGCGACTGCGGCGGTGCAGAAGTATCGGGACGATTTCGAAAATCCCACCACCCAAAGTCAGCGTTTGCGCCATTGCGTGGAAATTCGCAATAAGAGTTTTATGGCGCCGGAATTTTTCGACCTGCTCACCAAATACAACGTCGCCTTTGTATTTGCAGATTCGGCGGGGCGCTTCCCCTACGCAGAAGAAATCACCAGTGACTTTATCTATATGCGGCTTCACGGTGATACAGAGCTGTATAAAAGCGGCTATACCGATGAGGCCTTGGGTCGCTGGTTCAGTCGTATGAAAACCTGGAGTCGCGGCAATCAGCCTGCAGATGCGCATTTGGTGCGGGCTAAAAAGGCACAAACATCGAGCGAGCAGCGCGATATCTTTTGTTATTTCGATAATACCGACAAACTATTTGCTCCTTACGACGCGCGCAAAATTTTGACCAAACTCGATCTGCTTAATAAGCTGCCGGCCGAGCCCGGTAAGTTGCTGGTTGAATAATTCCACGAGGTGCGTCGTCGCCGTGCCGAGACAGTGAGATTACAAAACCGTATAGTGCCGTCCAGCGGGGTGCGATTTGGTCTTTGTTATAAATATCACCGTGGACAGCAAAAGCTGTCGCCAACAAAAGACTGAATTTTTGGAGACCTGTATGAAAAACTTTACTAAACCCGCTGTGTTGTCCGCCGCCCTTGCCGGACTTTTGTTTTCCGGAGCGGCATTCGCGGATCGCGATGATGTGCGCTTGCTGGGCGAAACCAAAATTAACCTGAGCGAAGCGATCGCAATCGCTGAAAAACACCAGAGTGGCCGCGCTTATGAAGCCGAATTGGACAGCCACCGGTTTGCACCGGTATACGAGGTAAAGGTTGTCACCACTGACAATCGTGTATACGAAGTGGATATCGATGGTGTCACCGGTGAAGTGCGCAATGTCAAAGAAGATCTGGATGACTAATCAATGATTGCAAAGGCCGCCTCTAGGCGGCCTTTGCGGATTCTCTCTATATGAAATTGCTTTTGGTGGAAGATGATAAGACGACTGCGGAATTCATCATCCGCGGCTTTAAGGAGCATGGGCATACCACCGATCTCGCCGATAATGGACTTGACGGTTTGATGCTCGCCCAGGAAGGGCAGTATGACGTGATGATTCTCGACCGTATGTTGCCTCGCCTCGATGGGCTGACGTTGCTGCGCACTTTGCGTCAGGCTGGCAATGGCACACCAGTGATTATGTTGACCGCCATGGGCAGTATTGAAGATCGTGTGACTGGCCTTAGCGCTGGCGCAGAAGACTATCTGGTTAAACCATTTGCATTCGCAGAACTGCATGCACGTATCGGTGCTCTGGCTCGGCGCGCACCGCTGCAACAGGCCAGCACAGTTTTGCGCGTCGGCGATCTGGAAATGGATTTGATCAAACGAAGGGTGGTGCGCGCGGGGCAAGTGTTGGATCTTCAGCCGATGGAATTTAAATTGTTGGAATTTCTTTTGCGCCACATTGGCCAAGTGGTGACGCGCACCATGTTGTTGGAGGGTGTTTGGGATTTTCATTTCGACCCCAAAACAAATGTGGTGGAAACGCACATCAGTCGTCTGCGGGCCAAGGTGGACAGGGACTTCGATAAGCCTTTAATTCAGACGGTGCGCGGCGCTGGATATCGTATTGATGCGCCGGTTTAAACCTCTTTTCTTCCATACCGCAACCTTTCGCCTGACCGGGCTCTATCTCTTATTGTTCGTCACATCCGCCGGAATTTTGGTGGCCTTATTATTTTTTCAGGTGCGCCAAGCGCTGGAGAGCGAAGCGCGCAACCAGATTTCCCACGAACTGAATTTATTGTTGTTCGAATATAAAGAAGATGGCCTCGATGAATTGCTGGAAGAAACCGAGGAGCGGATCGAAAAGAATGACGGCCAGGACCGGCTGCTTTATATGGTGCAGAACCCCGCCGGGCGAGTTATTTTTGATCGCATTGAAAAGATTGATCCGCCGCTGGGCTGGCGCGCGATAACAGGCAAAAATTCCGCGCTTTTTTTCTTTGAGGAGCTGGATAACGGCTACATTCTGGGTGTCGGCAAAGATATGTCAGCGCTGACCGCTGCCGAGCGCGCTATGGGGCGCACGCTGCTGTGGGCGATGCTCGCCGTTTTAATATTGGGAGGTGTCGGTGGTTTCTTTCTCAGCCGCCGCACCTTGGCCCAGGTTGAATCTATTAATCGCACTGCTCAGATCATAGGTGCCGGCAGTCTCGCGCAGCGCATCCCATTGCGTAACACCGGTGATGAACTCGATGATTTGGGCCGCACCCTGAATCAGATGTTCGATCGCATTGAAACGCTTGTGGCAAACGTGCGTCAGGTTTCCACCGGTATTGCCCACGATTTGCGAACGCCGCTGGCGCGATTGCGCACGCGTTTGGAATCATTGCAAACCGGAGAAGGCCATATCGCCGAAGAGGCTTTCACTGAAGCCGTCGCCGAAGTTGATAACATCTTGCAGACCTTTGCCGCGCTATTGCGTCTTGCGGAATTAGAAACCGGCACGCTCAAGGCCGGTTTTAAAGCCGTGGATTTGACTGCGCTGGTGAAACAGATTTTGGACGTTTATACACCTATCGTGGAAGATGCGGGCAAACACCTGGGTACTGGCGAATTGGTTGCCGCAACCGTTGTAGGCGACAAAAATCTTTTGCAACAGATGTTGGTCAATCTGCTAGAAAATGCGTTGCAGCATGCCGGCGACAATTGCGAGATCCGCGTCAGCATCAAGCATGAAAATCGTGAAGTTTTATTGCAGGTGGCAGATAACGGTGTGGGCATTCCTGCAGCTGAGCGGGAGCGCGTAATCAAACCGTTTCAACGGCTCGATGAAAATTCAGGAACGGGCTTGGGTTTGTCTCTGGTACACGCCACTGCGCTGTTGCACGGCGGAGGTCTGAGCTTGCTGGATAACCATCCGGGGTTGTTATGTCAGGTGAGTTTCCCCGCCCCGGATGGCAATAAGAAATAACAAAACAGCCGGATTTACCGGCTGTTTCCTGCTTTTGCAGCGGGTGCAGCGGGCAATTTATCCGGCAGGGTAACGTTTAACTCCAATACCGAAAAATTACCGTGGTTATCGAGTTGGACTTCAATATTGTCGATATCGATATCCACGTATTTTTTGATCACTTCCATAATATCTTTCTGCAGCGCGGCGAGGTAATCGGGCTGTTTGTTCTGGCGCCGCTCATGCGCGACTATTACCTGCAAGCGCTCCTTTGCGATGGACGCCGTGTTGTTTTTCTTGCGGGAGAAATAATCGAACAGGCTCATGCGCTTCTCCTGAACAGGCGTTGGAACAGGCTTTTGTGTTCCTGGGTGAGAAAGCGATGTTCGACCTGTTCGCCGGTCAGTCGCGCAACCGCATCAGCGTAGGCCTTGCCTGCTTTGCTTTCGGTGTCGTGAATAACGGGTACACCTTGGTTGGACGCCTTGAGTACGGACTGGCACTCGGGAATCACGCCCAGCAATTTGGTGGCGAGAATTTCTTCGACATCCGAAACGCCGAGCATTTCACCGCGGGCGACGCGCTCAGGGTCGTAGCGGGTGATCAGCAGGTGTTCAACAACATTTTCGCCCTGTTCGGCCTTGCGTGATTTGCTCTGCAGAATGCCGAGAATCCGGTCGGAATCGCGCACAGAGGACACTTCAGGATTGGCCACCACAACCGCTTCATCCGCGTAATACAAAGCCATGAATGCGCCGTGTTCGATACCGGCGGGCGAGTCGCAGATGATGTATTCAAACCCCATTTCTTTTAGCTCGTTAAGCACCTGCTCCACACCTTCCTTGGTGAGCGCATCTTTGTCGCGGGTCTGAGAGGCGGGAAGAATAAACAGGTTTTCGCAGCGCTTATCTTTGATCAGCGCCTGCTTCAAGGTGGCGTCACCATTGATGACGTTGACGAAGTCGTAAACCACACGGCGTTCGCAATTCATAATCAGATCGAGATTGCGCAGGCCTATGTCGAAGTCGATAACCGCGGTTTTATGACCGCGCAGAGCAAGACCGGTGCTGATCGCTGAACTGGTGGTCGTTTTGCCAACGCCACCTTTTCCGGATGTCACTACAATTATCTTTGCCAAAGTCGTAACCCTTTAATTGGTTAATTGTGTTTGGGCAGGGGGGTGATCTGGATGCGTCCCCCGGCCAGGAATATTTGTACGGCGTCTTTCCAGTGGTTGGTGCGCAGCACCTCGTCCACCATAAACTGGCCGGCCACAGCCACTAATTCCGCCTCCTGACTGCTACAGAAAATCCGGGCATTTTCATCGCCCTGAACGCCAGCGAGGGCACGGCCGCGCAGTGCGCCGTAGATATGAATATTGCCGTCTGCCAGGACTTCCGCTCCCGCCGACACCGCCGCCATAACGATCAGGTCGCCACCTCGGGCATAAATCTGTTGGCCTGAACGAATAGGGGTGGTGATGATGCGAGTGGGTGCCGCCGCAGTGGTTTTAGCCACTTCTATCGTCTCTACTGCAGCTTGAGGCGTATCAGTGGTCAGCTCACTTTGTTTCCCGCGGCTGCGCGGCAAAATCGCCAGCGCCAGCTTGGCACATTCATTCAGCAGATGCGCGTTGGCGCCACGTACCGCTGTTGGCAGCAGCGTCAGCTCTCGGCACAGGGTGCAAAGGCCTGAGAGATCGAGACTTTCCTGCTGGGCTTCCGTCAATTGTTCGACGCCGAAAACTAGAGGAGAGCGCTGAAAGAAGTTGGGAGATTGGGTGACTTTTTCCATCAATTCCAGCTTGATGGCGGCGAGATCGGTGCTTTTCAGCTCCAGAAGAGTCATCGGAAACAGGCCGCCCTTCAACTGGAAGCTTTCCGGACGATCCACAGTGGACGCACGTTGGGCAGATTTGCTCATTGGCGCAGGTGATTCCTAATGGGATGGTTCAAGGACGTTGTTATTGCTGCGTTGGCTTGGGCCAATCTGCGGGAGTACCGTTATATGGCACAACTCCCCGGTTATTAGCGAGCAAGAATAATCCAATTGTTAGTAAATCGAAAGGATTAGAAGATGAAGAGGTTGCCCTGCCGCCGGGTACTTAAAACCGGGGCAGGAAGGTGGATCATTCCGCTGCGGGGCGGTCGTAGCGGTGAGCTGCAGTAGCACCTTTGCGATGAGAGAGTGCCGCTTCCAGTTTTTTCGCAGCTTCGCCTATGGCGACGTAAAGATCGCTGTCGGACCCCTCAACTGCGACGGTGGCGCCTAGAAACTGGGTTTTGGCTTCAACGCTCTGCTGATTGCGTTCCACTTTGAGAATGATGGAGAGTGAATCGAGGGAAGGATAATGAGATTGAATTTTCGAGAATTTGTTCTGCACCGCCGTTCTAATGCCGTCAGTGATGTCGACATGGTGGCCGGATAGATTAATTTGCATAAACAACCTTCCTTCTTTTTGTGGATTGCTGGGTAAACATGAAACTTAATGATGAAAATATCAAGCCATCTTTCGATATCTATTTATAGCGGAATTGCCATAGCGCCTTTTGATATAGGTCATCATCAACGGAATCACAGCGGAATTAAACCCGCCAGAATTGTGATTGTGGGGTCGCCGTTAGGTTCCGAAAATTCAAAAATCAGCCGAGCACCGCCGGCAGAAGATATGGCAAGCGCAGGCATTTTTCAGGTGGCTTCTAAAAAAGCTTGGCAAGAAGCACGGGGATAGCCGTTTCCACCCGCAATATACGCTGCCCCAATTGCACTGGTTGAAATTTGAGCGCCATGAATCTCTCAACCTCGGCATGAATAAATCCACCCTCAGGCCCCACTGCCAGCAGCGTCGGTATGGAAGTGTCCACAGCGGTGACGGGAGGGTAGTCGCCCGGGTGGGCGATCAGTCGTCGGGAATTCTGGCAGAGCGCCGGCAGAACGTCTTCAATAAAAGGACGGAATCTCGGGTGATATTCCACTACCGGTAATTGCGTGGCTTTGCCTTGCTCAAGACCGAGCAATAATTGTTCATGCACGCTGTCCGGTTTGAGCAGTGGTGTCTGCCAAAAGCTTTTTTCCACACGAGACGTCTGGATAAGACAGAGCTTTTCGACGCCCATGGTGGCGATGGTCTGCAACGTACGCTGCAACATTTTCGGCCGAGGTAGGCCGAGAATCAGCGTTACCGGCAGCGTCGGAGGCGAGAGCTGATTCAAAGTGCCGACTTTTAGAATAATGGTGTCGGACGTAACGGTGGTCACTTGCGCTTCGCCCTGCAAACCGTTGAGCTTCCCCACGCTCAAGGTATCGCCAGGCTGGACCTTGATTACGGTGGTGAGGTGAAGGTGGCGCCGACCGGTGAGCCGGACTTGAGTAGGATCGATAAAGTCCCGATCCTCGAGAATTATGAGATTCATTGCATTAAACCGTATGGCGTTCCCGACAGGAATCGAACCTGTACCTAGCCCTTAGGAGGGGCTCGTTCTGTCCATTAAACTACGGGAACGGGGCCGCGCATTGTAGCAACTTCGTTTTGCGCGTCAAAACCGTAAATTAACGGGTGTTTTTCCTATGCCGTCTCTCAGTGTTGTCATTCCGGTCGACGCTGTACCCGCCGACTTCAAAGCCTTTCTCAATCGCCTTTTGCACTCCGTTGCGGCCTTAAATGGCAGTGAAATTATTGTCGTTGATGCCACCACCGGGACCGATATCAGCAAAATCGGTCGCGCGTACGGAGTGAGCGTTTTGCGAGCTGCTGGACCTCGTTACGAATTGATAAGAAAAGCCGCAGCCGGAGCTTCAGGCGACTATCTATTGTTTCTGGATGCCAATACGTTCTTGCCAACGGAATTTGCGGATGTGTGGCGGATGATTCGCCGCCAGCGGCATGTCTGGGGATTTTTTGCGTTGCG
>JAEZGT010000160.1 GCA_023416875.1 Pseudomonadota bacterium | reverse complement strand
CTTTTTCCTCGCAGGATAATGAACTTACCTATGGGCCTTATGCTGGGAATATTCCCGCAGCGAGCACACCGAATACGGCGAGCTTTTTTCTGCGTCATGCTTTTACCGACGTTTTTTCCGCAAATATCGGCGGGCACTATGTCGGCCGTCGCTATGCGGATCACAGCAACAATTTCGAACTCGAAGACTTTTTTATTTTGACCGCAGGCGCGCAATATCAAACGCACTTGGCGGGAACGCCGATCACCGCTCAGCTCAAAGTCAAAAATCTGCTGGATGAAGAATATTATTCGGATGTGGTAGCGGGAATTCGCATGAACGAAGGCGAGGAGCGGCAGATTGTTGCGGGGATAAAACTGGATTTTAAATAGAAAAAATAGTGGAAATAAAAAAGCCCTCCGAAGAGGGCTTTGGCTATTTTGCTTAGGCTACACAACGCCACCGCTGCCGTAGTTATAAACATTCCGGCCATCGGGTGTCAGGTTCAGCATTCTGAACACATCGGCGAAAACAGCGTAGTGGTTGCCGCCCACCGCGCGTTTGCCCGATTTGAGACCGCTGATGCCGGTGGCAACCGTGATTGGGCCGCTGCCTGCGGAGTGATCCTGGCCATCGCCCATTTCACTGATCACTAACACCACCGTCTGGTTGTAAATCCCTGCGGCTTTCAGTTTGGTAATAACGTTGGCGACACCCTTGTTCATGTACTCAAGAATGGCGGGCAATTTATCGGCGCCGTTGCCGTGATTGGCCTGGTGGTGATCCGCAGTCCAATCCACTGCGTCCGCAGTACCATCGGCCGGGACCCAACTCGCCTGGGTCTCACTGAATTGAATAGAGACCACATTGGTTAAACCACAGGCCAACGCGGCCACGGCTATATCACCTTGCGCACGGTATTCCTGCAAAGGCGAACTGCCGCTCGCAAGTGAAGGGGCAGTGCAGGAGCCACCGCCACCACCACCGCCGCCCCCAGAACCTTCCGACTCCAGTTCGCGCTTGAGCCGCGCTTCGAGGTCGGTCAAGGTCGCGAGGTGAGTTTCCAGCTGATAAATCTCATCCTGACCAAGAACATTTTTGGTCAAATAATCCAGCGCGGCTTTATTGGCATTGAGCACGTCCAGACGCTTCTGCGATGGAGTCTTGCCACCACCGCCTGTCGTCGGGGGCGGCGCCGAGCTGAAATATTGCTGAAATGCTTGCTGCGGGCTATTGAAACGGGTCACTGCCGCGCCGTTCAAGCGGTCGATCCCCGCCTCGCTCAGTGACTTCACGCCCAATTGCATGGAGCGGAAGGGTGTCAGATTGCCCAACACCTTGGCCGCTTGCATATTCACGCTGCTCGAGTGGGCATCGTTGCTGTTATAGGACTGCGCTCCCGCCGCCAACCACAGGTTGCCGTGGCCACCTGGTTGGGAGATGGTGATTTCCAGATTCGCCACCGTGGAGGCGTCGTTCTTGAACGGGTCCAGCGCGCGGCTATTCAAATAACGCCCGTTGGGAGAACCATTCGGGTGATAAATTAAAATGAATTTCCGCTGACTCTGGTTCTGAGCTTCCGCAAAGCGCGCGCCCATCATTGCACCCGCCAGGCCGGATGCTTGTAATACGCTGGTCGACACACCGTACTTGCTCAGCATTTCGAGAAATCGCCGGCGGTCGGTGTTGATTTTTTTAAGTGTTCTTTCGGCCATCTTATTCATAGTGATCATTCCCAAAACCTATTGGTTAACTTGGCTGCGGGCTATCGGCTTACGCAGGCGGATCAGATCCAGAGTGCCGATCTTGCGATAGACGCTCTTCGCGCTGTGGCTCGATGAATCATAGACGTCGAGCAGCTGCTCCTTCACGCAGGCGTAATCCTCTTTTTGGTCCTGGTTGAGTCGCACGGGCTCATCGATCTGACCACCGCCCTGTTTTGAGTAGTTGGCTTCGTCGATGGGCAGGCCAGTGGCATAGCGGAAGCTGTTGACGATCAGACATTCGTGCACGGACGGCAGCTGGGCGATTTTTTTGCCGAGATCTTTGGAACCATTGAACTCGATAAATTCGTCCAGATTACCCAGACCATTCGGCCCCCACAGGATGCCGCGGGTATCGGTGGGCAGCCCTGGAATACCGTTGACGCCGCGACCAGTGACCTGGGTACGGAAGCGACCGTACTGGTCGAAGTCATCCATACCAAAGAGCGGGTTGATGATCTTCTCGTGGCAGGACGCACAGGCCGTCGCTTTGGTGATCGCCTCGAAATAAATGCGGTCCGTCATATCGCCACGAGCTTCCAATGCAATGGCTTCCTGCTTCAGGCGCTCGCGCTCTTCGGCGCTGCCCAGATCTTGCGGTGGCGCGCCCAGGTGGTGACACAGCATCAGTTCGCGCACATCCACGGCGCGCTTGATCGAGCCCGCGCCAACGGCGTCCGCATTGGCGGTCATGAATGCGCCAGTGGTAATCACACCACCGCGGTTGGGCAGGGTGACAGAGCGCCAATCGGTACCGTGGTTGCTGCCGCCGTAGTACTGCGCCAGACGGCCGTTAACCACGGCGTAATCACCGCTATAGAACTGCTCGAATGGGATTGAATTACCGAAGAAGATATGGCGGAAGAGCTCGCGCACTTCGTCCGCCATGTCTCTCTTGATCTGATCGGTCAGGGCGGAGAAATTGGGTCGGCTTTCTTTCAGCACGTCATCCGCGCGCATCCAGTTCGCACCGAATTCACCAATGTGCTCACGGCCGCGGCTGGTTGCCAGCAGACGGTCGATCTGAGAATTGATTTGCGTATCGGTCGCCAATTCACCGCGGTCGGCCGCCTGCAACAAGGTCGCATCGGGGGTACTGCCGGTGTAGATATAGGCCAGCGCCGCCGCGAACTCGTAATTCGTCAACACATAGGCATCGGCTTCGGCCAGTTGCAATTTGCTGCGGCCGTTGATGGTGCCGATGTTCAGGTTTTGCTGCATCGCCTGCGCCACAGAGATGCCGAGTTCAGAGCGATACAGGAACTGCGGCGAGAGAATGGCGGCGGTCAGCGCCTGGGTCAGGCCCTCTTCCAAACCGTCGTTGAAGAACTTGGTGTAGATGGTTCGTTCGTCGTTGGTCAAAGGCCGACGGAAAATGCGCTTGGCGATAGTGTCGACAAAGGTATTGGCGCAATTGGTTGCCGTGCCGCTGTTACCACAGGCGGAGCTGTAGTCCTGGCGCATGCGGGTTGCCGCACCGGGGGCGATCTTCTCGGCGAAGGCGCGCAAGGTGTTGTTCCGGGTTTCGTCCACTGCAATTTTGGCGTGCAGATGGATCGGATAGGAGCTCTTGGTAAGCGGTGAATCCGGCGGCAGCGGGTCGTTGGCAAAATCGCTCTCGACGGCCAAGCGCAAATCCAACAGGGAGTTTTTCAATTCGCGCTTGGTTAACAGCTTCAGCGTGCGAATGCCGTAGGACAGCGGGTCCTCCGCATCACAAGCGGAACCGACCGGGTCGCCCGGACCGTCCGAGGCCAGCGACACCATGTAACCGGCGGCGTTAAGCGCACACGCGCCGACGCAGCCTGCAGGATTGCCCCTGGGCATTTCATCGACGATGTATTTCACCAGGCCGGCAAAGCCGCCTCTTCTGGTCAACGAATCGGTGATGTTGAAGTTGCTACCACCCAGCGCGGTGAAGGTGCCGTTGCCCTGGTGCTGGTGACAGATCGAACATTTGGTCGAGGTCACTTCCGCCATACCGGCGGCCAAATCGGCGTCTTCAAAGCGGACCCCGCCACCTGAACTCGAGCTCGAGCTGGATGAACTGCTCGAGCTGGAGGAGGACGAGCTGCTGCGTCCGGAACTGGATGAAGAGCTGCTGCTGGAGCTGGATGAACTGCTTGAACTGGATGAACTGGATGAACTGCTGGATGACGACACCGGCTGCCCGGTGGGCACCAGGTCGAAGTAGTTCAGGTTGACTTCACCATCCGGGAAGGTGGTGCGCACCGCCACCGTGTTGGCGCGGATGGAGATACTGTTGATGGTGCGGTCGGTATAGCTATCCCAGCCGCCGCCAGTGGTGGTGGTCTCGCCGACATTGGTGCCGCCGACACTGACCTGCACGCGGCGCCCGCTGTTGGCGGAGGCGATGCGCAGGACCATGTTGTAGACGCCGGGGGTCAGACCGGAAACATCCCACTCGACCCATTCGCCGCCGTATACATAACCGATGGCGCAAACGCCGTTCCGGTCACTCGTCTCCACCAGGTCAGCCGCATTGGCAGGCTTGGCCGCACAGGGTCCACTCATGGCGCCTTCACGCTGGGTATTCAGCTCGTTGAAGCGTACAAAATCCTGCGCTTGCACCCGCACGGTCTGCGCAGTGGTGCCGCTGGATGAACTGGACGAAGAACTGCTCGAACTTGAGGAGGAAGAACTGCTGGAGCGCCCCGAGCTCGACGAGCTGGAAGAGGACGACGATGATGAAGAGGAGGAGGACGATGAGCTTGATGAACTCACCGGTGGATCTTCTTTACCTCCGCCACACGCGAAGAGGGCGGTGGCGGACATCAGCACTCCAGCGAGTTTCATGGTCCGGATAACGCCGGACAGTGACCGCGTCGTGAACATAGTCTGTTACCTTATTGGAATTATGACAGCGTTAAATGTCGAGACATGGAGCGCCAACAAACTCAAATCTCCACCCTGCACATCTCTCTCACCCAGCTTGAACCCCGACGAACCCGAACCGTCATTGTTCATAGTTTCGCCAGCATGTTAGCTTCGCCGATTATACGGGTGACTTATTGGAGGGAACGGCTACACCATAATTAACTTATTGTTTTGAGATTTTTGTCTCACCTGGCACCTTGATGGTGCATGTTAGGCTGCGCGACACAGTTCACGGTGGGTCGGCGGTGAGACAAAAGTAGTTTCTTCTGCAGCGATTTTTCGGAACAATCACCCCGGGCCGCCCGACCCTCTTTACAGAGGCAAACGGGCGATCGATAAAAAAACAAAATAGGTGGCGAATGACTAACAACGCTTTATTCCGCCCGCTGCTGCCACTCGCAATAGCACTCATCTGTGGCTGCGACGGTAGCGACGACTCCCCAAGCGGCAGTTCCCGCAACAATGACGACAGCAAATACACCGTAACCGGGCAGTTGAACGACACCGGCATCCTGCTCTGCGCCGCTCCCGGCACCAACCAGCAGCCGTGCCCGCAGAGCGACCTCCCCGGCCAGGATGCGGAGTCCGGACGGGATGTGCTGGCAGCCAAAGGCTCGCTGACCAAACAGGGCGCGGGCATCGGCGGTTTTGATTTCACCAAACTTGATGCCGCAGGCGGTGTCCTCCCGGTGCAAAACCAGGCGTGGAACGACGCCGGCAGTGAAGAGGAAGGCACGCGCTGGAGCTGTGTGCGCGACAATGTGACCGGCCTGATGTGGGAAGTGAAAGAAAGCAATCCCGAGCACCCCCGCTACGCCGGCCATGTGTATCGCTGGTGGCTGGATGCCGAGGAGTTCAACGGCGGCTTCCCCGATTACAACAGCACCGGCCGCTGCACCTTTGGCAGCTGCGATACCCAGACCTACCTCAACTGGATCAATGAGAACGGCCTGTGCGGCTTCACCGACTGGCGTATGCCATCGGTGGCAGAGCTGTCTTCCATCGCGGTGCTTTCCAGCGTAATGCCCGCCGTGGATACCCTGTATTTCCCGGATATCAGCAACACCCAGGTGCGCTTCTTTACCAACCAGTCACTGGCGAAGGACCCCTCGCGGGCCTGGTACGTCTATTTCAGTGATGCCAGCGCCAGCTTCACCAACAAGGGTGATGCTTCCCACGTGCGCGTAGTCCGCGGAGGTCAACCATGAAATCGTTTTGGCAGATAGCAGGAGCGGCGGTATTGGCCGCAGCAGCGATGAGCGCGGCGGCGGAATGCAACCAGGCCCTGCGCACCACCTTTGACGCGAGCGCCGTGACCGCAGAAAGCAACGGCGTGCTGGTGGACAGCAAAACCGGCCTGATGTGGATGCGCTGCGCCCTGGGATTCCAGTGGCAAGACGGCAACTGCGTGCGCGACGAGAGCAAGACGGCGGAATTCACCTGGCCGGACGCGCTTAAGGCGGCGGCGCAGGCCAAGTCTTTTGCCGGCTATAACGACTGGCGCCTGCCCAACCGCAAGGAGCTGGCCTCCATTGTGGAAGCGGCCTGCTGGGAGCCGGCGATCAATCTGACTCTGTTCCCCGCCACCGAGGCCAAGGGTTACTGGTCATCTTCACCG
>JAEZGT010000243.1 GCA_023416875.1 Pseudomonadota bacterium | reverse complement strand
GCCACTTCGGCGAGAAAGCGCGCGTTGATCTCGTAGATGATGTCGAGCAGGCGCGGCAGCAACTCCCGCATCATGCGCACCGGCCAACGCTCCAGCGCCTCCGGCAGCAGGGTGTGATTGGTGTAAGCCATGGTGGCGCTGGTGATGTGCCACGCGGTCTCCCACTCGAGGAAATAGTCATCCAGCAGCAAGCGCATCAATTCGGCCACGGCCAAAGTCGGGTGGGTATCGTTGAGCTGAAAACAGTGTTTACTGGCGAATTCGCTGAAGTTTTCCCCGTGGTGACTGGTCCAGTCGGCGATCACGTCCTGCAAACTGGCAGAGGCTAGGAAATACTGCTGGCGCAGGCGCAGCTCCTTGCCGTTTTCGCTGCTGTCGTTGGGATACAGCACCATGGTGATTTGTTCAGCCTGATTTTTAGAGGCGACCGCTTCCGTATAATCTCCGGCGTTGAATTCATCCAGATCGAATTCATCGGTGGCGGCGGCTTTCCACAAGCGCAGAGTGTTCACTACGCCATTGGCGTAACCGGGAATGGGCACATCGTAAGGCACGGCCAACACGTCGTTGGTACCGCTCCAGCGCGCGCATTTGCGCCCGCGGTCATTGGTATAAAACTCGGTGTAACCGTAAAACTTCACCCGGCGGGTGAGTTCAGCGCGTTCGATCTCCCAGGGGTTGCCTTCGCGCAGCCAATGGTCCGGATACTCCACTTGGCGACCCTGCTCGATGCGCTGGTGAAACATGCCGTATTCATAGCGGATGCCGTAACCGGTAACCGGCAGTCCCAGGGTCGCGCAGCTGTCGAGAAAACACGCTGCCAGCCGACCCAGGCCCCCGTTGCCGAGGCCGGCATCGAGTTCATTCTGGCGCAGCTCCTCGAGCGTGGTGCCATAGGCCCGCAGCGCAGCGGTCACTTCTTTGTCGATATTCAGATTCATTACCGCATTACTGAGTGTGCGACCCAGCAAAAATTCGAGCGACAGATAAAACACCCGCTTGGGATTGCCGCGCAGCTCCTGCAAGCGGGTGTCGCGCCAGCGCTCCATCAGGCGGTCGCGCACGGTCAGAGAGAGGGCGAGCAGCAGATAGCTCGGCAATTGCTCGTTGTCGAAACGTCCGAGGGTGATGTTGTAGTGCTTTTGGAGATCCGTAACCACCAAACCCGAATCCGAGTCTGCGGGAAAAGGATTGTCTAATGAAATCATGACCAAGATTCCTCTCTCGATGCCTAAGGACTCCGCCACGCGCGACCGGCCGGTGCGGCTTTGCTGCTTTCGACTGGGTATTAAATTTCGTTAGTGGAATCGGGCTGCCGCACCAGCAGCGGATCCCCCTGCCAATCGCATTGGCTGGACAGGCCGTACAGCACGATCATCGCCTTTTCTTCCACTACCAGCGCTTTTTCCAGCTCCACGTAGCGCTCCACTGGCAGACCGTCATTGGTCGCTGTATCCAGGAGCGCAACCCAATACCAGCCGGTGGGCAGCTGGAAATTCACCGGTTTGTCGCTGGCATTGAACAGGCTTAACAGACAGTGGACGCAACGAGCGTTGACCACCGACTCCAGCATCCAGCCGAGGCAGGATTCCTCGCCGTTAGCCCATTCGCTCTCTTTCATGGGCATGCCATCTTTGTTAAGCCAGTGAATGTTATAGCCCGCCTGGACGACTTGTTCCTCCGGTTTGTGAATAAAGAACGGGCTGCGCAGCAGGGGGAACTCCCGCCGCACGCGGATGACGTTGCGGACGAACTCGCGCAGGCTCCAGTGTTGCTGCTGCAGCTCGGACCAATTCAGCCAGTTGATTTCGTTGTCCTGGCAGTAGGCGTTGTTATTGCCCTGCTGAGTGCGGCCGAGCTCATCGCCGGCGAGCAGCATGGGCGTGCCCTGGCTCAGCAAAAGGGTTGCAAGAAAATTGCGCTGCTGGCGAAACCGCAGAGCGTCGATGCGCTCGTTTTTGGTGGGCCCTTCAACGCCGAAGTTTTGACTGAAGTTGGCGTGATGGCCGTCGTTGTTCTGCTCTTTATTGGCATGATTGTGGCGCTGGCTGTAGCTCACCAGATCGCGAAGGGTGAAGCCATCGTGGCTGGTGACAAAATTGACGGTGCTCGAAGGTTTGCGCCGCGAGTGTTCGAAGAGGTCACTGGACCCGTGCAGCCGCCGCGCAAACTCCGGCATTATCCCCGGATCGCCGCGCCAATAGCGGCGCACGGTGTCTCGATAGCGGTCATTCCACTCCGCCCAGCCCGGTGGAAAATGGCCGAGCTGGTAGCCGCCCGGGCCTATATCCCAGGGCTCGGCGATCAGCTTTTTGGTGTTGAGCACCGGATCCTGGCGCACGCAGTCGAAAAATCCACCCGCCGGATCAAAGCCGTGAATTTCGCGACCGAGCACCGGTGCCAGGTCAAAGCGGAAACCATCCACCCCCATTTCCGTCGCCCAGTGGCGCAGGCTGTCCATCACCAGCTGCAACACGCGCGGATGTTTGACGTTGAAGGTGTTGCCACAGCCGGTGTCATTGACATAAAAGCGCGGATCCTGACTGAGCAGGCTGTAGTAAGAGCAGTTGTCGATGCCGCGAAAGCTAAGGGTCGGCCCCAGATGATTGCCTTCCGCTGTGTGGTTGTACACCACGTCCAGCAACACCTCTATACCGGCGGCGTGCAGATTGCTGACCATCTGCTTGAATTCCGCCGGATCGTCGCCGGCCATATAGGCCGGGTGCGGCGTGAAAAAATTAAGCGTGTTGTAGCCCCAATAATTCACCAGGTTGCGCTTGATGAGGAAGTGTTCGTCGATGAAGTAGTGGACGGGCAAAAGTTCGATGCTGGTGACGCCGAGCTCCTGCAAGTAGCGGATCACCGGTTCACTTCCCAAGCCAGCGTAAGTGCCGCGCAAATGCGCAGGCAACAGCTCATTCAGCTTGGTGAAGCCCTTGACATGCAACTCGTAGATGACGGTCTCCTGCCAGGGGATCGGCCGCTCCAGAGGGCGGGGCGGCTCGCCCGGCTGCACCACTACCGCCTTGGGCATCTTGGCGGCGTTGTCACTGCGGTCAAAGGAAAAGTCCAGGCTGGGATCTTTCAGGTTGTACGCGTAATGTTCATCGCCCCAGACGAAATTGCCTTTGATGCCCTTCGCGTAAGGGTCTAGCAATAACTTGTGGGGGTTGAAGCGATGCCCGGCCTGCGGCTGAAAAGGCCCATGCACCCGATAGCCGTACAACGCGCCCGGGGCCAAACCTTCCACCCAGCCGTGCCATACGTAATCGGTTTGGCCGGGCAGCGTCAGCCGCGCCACTTCTCGCTCGCCCGATTCGTCGAACAGGCAGAGCTCAACCTTTTGTGCATGTTGTGAAAACAAAGCGAAATTGACACCACCCTCCATAGGGGTGGCGCCAAGAGGATAGGCCGCACCTTCTTTTATGGTATACGCCATAGCGTCGCCAATCGAAACCTCATCAAACTGCTCTGCCGCCGGCTCCCCGGCGCAGGGCGGGAACATACGTCGGCAAAAACGATTTATTCAAGCGTAAACACCAGTGTGGCCAGAGGCGGTATGGTCATACAGATAGACCAGGGTCGACCGTGACTCTCCAGCGACTCGGCGACACAGCCGCCGCCATTGCCACGATCACCGCCGCCATAACAGTGGGCGTCGGTGTTGAGCAGCTCCCGGTAATAACCCGCGTCGGGGACACCCACGCGATAACCTTCACGCAAAACGGGGGTCATATTGGCCACAATCAGCAGAGGTGCACAACCCTCCGCTTTGCGAATGAAGGCAAAAATTGAATTGTGCCGGTCATCCGCATCTACCCACTCAAAGCCCCGTGGATCGCAATCGTGCCGATGCAGCTGCGGACATTCGCGATAAAGGCGGTTTAAATCCTGCACCAGACGCTGAACGCCCTGGTGATAGTGAACGTCCAGCAAGTGCCAGTCCAGACTGACATTGTGATTCCACTCTACCCCCTGGGCGAATTCGCCGCCCATAAACAGCAGCTTTTTCCCGGGATGCGTCCACATAAAGGTGTAATAGGCGCGCAGGTTGGCAAACTTCTGCTCGCCCGAGCCCGGCATTTTATCCAGCAACGAGCGCTTGCCGTGCACCACTTCATCGTGGCTGAGAGGCAAAATGAAATTCTCATTGAAAGCGTAGAGCAGGCTGAACGTCAGGTCGTGGTGGTGGTACTGGCGATGGATGGGGTCGAAGGACATATAACGCAGACTGTCGTTCATCCATCCCATATTCCACTTGTAACCAAACCCCAAACCACCCGCGTGAACCGGATGGGACACGCCCGGCCAAGCGGTGGACTCCTCGGCGATCATCATCATATCCGGGAAGCGCTCGTAGACCTTCTGGTTGACCCGCTTGAGCAGATCAATCGCGTCCAGATTTTCCCGACCTCCGTAAGCATTGGGGATCCACTCGCCATGCTTGCGGCTGTAATCCAAATACAACATGGAGGCCACCGCATCCACCCGCAGGCCGTCCACGTGAAAACGCTCGAGCCAAAACAGCGCGTTGGCAAAGAGGAAGTTGGCAACTTCGCAACGACCGTAATTGTAGATATAGGTATTCCAGTCCGGATGGAAACCCTGACGGTCGTCGGCGTGCTCGTACAAGGGCGTGCCGTCGAAACGCGCGAGACCGTGGCCGTCGGAGGGGAAATGTCCGGGCACCCAATCGATCAGCACGCCAAGCCCCGCCTGGTGACAGGCATCCACAAAATGCATGAAATCCTGCGGACTGCCAAAACGCGAGGTTGGCGCGTACAAGCCCACTGGCTGATATCCCCAGGAACCGTCAAAGGGAAACTCGCTGATCGGCATAAGTTGAATATGGGTAAAACCCATGTTCAGCACGTACGGAATGAGCTGCTCGGCAAGCGCCTGATAGGTCAGGTATTCCTGCGGATTTTGCGGGTCGCGCCGCCAGGAGCCCAAATGCACCTCGTAAATGCTGATGGGCTTATCCAGGGCGGACTGGTGCCCGCGATTGCTCATCCAGCCGCTGTCGCCCCAAACGTAATCTCGCGTATCCACCACTCGGGAAGCCGTTTGCGGCGGCCGCTCGGCAGCGAATCCCAATGGATCAGCTTTTTGCGGCAGCAGGTGGCCATCGCGGGTTTTGATTTCGTATTTGTAGAGGGTGCCGACACTCAGATGTGGGATGAAGATCTCCCAGATACCGCTGGGAATATGTTTGCGCATCATGTGATGGCGACCGTCCCAGAAGTTGAACTCTCCCACCACCGACACGCGGCGGGCATTGGGCGCCCACACGGCAAACCGCACTCCGGGCACGCCATCTACTTCGATCACGTGAGCGCCTAGCCAGTCGTACAGGCGCTCGTGGCGCCCCTCGCCGAACAGGTACAAATCCATTTCACCGATGGTAGTACCGAAGCGATAAGGATCTTCGCGCACTTCCACATAATCGCCGTAGTGCACGCGCAGGCGATAGGCGAACCTCGTGTCGGCGGCAATCAGACCGGCAAATATGCCGTCGCGCATCAGCGAGAGTTCGCCCAAAAGATCATCGCCGGACGCGGCAATAACTTCTACCCTGGAGGCGCCGGGCAGAAACGCGCGCACCACGTACTGACCGGGCCCCCACTCATGCAGGCCGAGCAGAGCAAATACATCGTCACATTCGGAATAAATAAGAGAATCGAGCTGGGATGAAGACAGCAGAATCAAGTCGTTTTTCACGATCTGGTTTCCTTATCGTTTTTATCCCGCCAAGCCTGAACCCGCCGCTCTAAACGGCAACGGTGGCGAGCCACACGCCACCGGGTTCCGCCTCCGCATGACGCTCGCCGCCAACGGGGTGCTCTGCGGATGTTGTTAATTTAACGGAGCCGGCTCAGCCGCGCTCCAAAGCAATCGCGCGCAGCAGAGATTGCACACGCTCTTCCGAAAACAGCATCTCGAGCGGCACCGCCAACTTGCGTTGCCAGTTCGGATATTGGTAGCTGGTCCCAGGCACATTGACCGGATCCTCCAACAGTTCCAGGTCCTCCAACTGGATGACAAACAACTGAGATGCGCACCGACTCACCCCCTGTAGTAGCGTTGCGGCAAAGCTGTGATGCATGGACTCCGCTAGCAGGGCGGAAAATTGGTCGCGCTTCACCAGTCCCTGACTTTCCAACCACTCGAGCAGACGCAATTTTTCCCTATCGCGTTGCACCAGCACTTCCTCGTAATCCACACCTTCTTCCAACAAATTCAAGCGCTGACGCAGCTGCAGATCGGAGCTGACCCACCAGCTGGCGATAGTCGGCACATCGTGATTGGTCAACATCGCCAAAGCCCGCGGTTCGTATTCCTCCGCTGGACGAAAACGCCCGTCCTGTAGCTTTTCAAAATAAAACAATTTGTTGGTGAAGATATTCGAGCTCATCAGCGCCTCACGGAATTCCGAAGGCACTACGCCCATGTCCTCGCCGATAACCAGGCAGCGATTGCGCACACTTTCTAAACGCAACAGGCCGAGCATCTCGCGGAACGGGTAATAAATATAGGCGCCGTAGTCGGCTGTCTGTCCGGGAGGACACCACCACAATCGCATTAATGCCATGGCGTGATCGATACGCAGAGCCCCGCAGTGCGCCATGTTGGCGCGCAACAGGTTAATAAAATGGGCAAAGCCCGTGGCGCGAAGCGTAGCCGGATCCATGGGTGGCAATCCCCAGTTCTGACCCTTTTCCGCCAGTGGGTCAGGTGGAGCACCCACCGCCGCAGAGCGACAGAACAATTGCAGATTGGTGGCCACCTCAGCTCCGCCGCCATCCGCGCCGACTGCGAGGTCGCGCATCAATCCCAGCTTCATGCCGCTGTCGCGCGCGTGGCGCTGGCAAGATTCGAGCTGGTGATCGGCGAGCCATTGTAAATAGGCGTGAAACTGAATGCGTTCAGCATAGCGATTGACGGCATCCTGCTTCGCGGCGGCGTCGAGCTGATCGATTTGTTGGCCTGTGGTTTCCGCTAAAACCTGATATAGGCAGAAATCCTGTAACGCTGCGCCCGCCTCCTGTACAAATTTGCGGAATTTCTGTGCGCGAGAAGTGTTTTTATCGAGCTCGTTGGCCATGAATATGGCGTACATTTCCCTGAACACCGCCATTTTGGTGCTGTAAACCGCGGCGTAAGCCACATTGTCCTGTGCACGCAAACGCACCAGAATCGGCAAGATGTCAGCCGTCTTTTTCACATATTCCGGCTCGACTTCCGGATCTATGTAAAGGGGGTTGAGAAAGCGTCGATCAGACGGGCTGTAGGGACTGCAGTGATTTTCGACAGGTGAACGCAACGCGTGAAGGGGATTGAGGCCGATCATATCTGCACCGGCATCGGCCGCCTCGGTGATCAGTGTACGCAGATCGGTAAAATCGCCAATGCCCCAGTTGCGAGCGGAACGCAAAGTATAAAGCTGAACAATAATGCCCCAGGGGCGCTTGCCCTGCACGACCCAATCTGGGGTATACGCTTGGTCGGGGGCCACCACCAACTGGGTTTCCTTGGTTCGGCTGGCATCCTCCACCTGAGTAACCCGCAAGCGGTGGTAGCCGATGGGGAGCTCATGCACCTCAATGGCGCGTCGAGTGTAGCGAATGCCCTCGTAGAGGTAGTCGCCTACCTCGGGACAATGCGCAGGAATAAATTCGCCACTGCGCGCGCCCCCGGATTCCAGAAAAATCTCGTAATAGAATTTTTTCTGCAAATCATCGGGCATGACGTTAATGGAAAAATGGGAACGCTCACCGGCATCGGTCATGAGCAGCGGCGGAAACCAGGTGCGCCAGGGCTCGATATCGAGAGCATATGCTTGTTTCGCGACGACCTCAGGAGAATCTGTATCCACCCCCATCGCCTGGAGCAGGCGACGGCGATTTTCCAGTGACACAGCAACTCTCTCGCCCCGATAGTTGTGATATTCGTCAGCAATACCACGCCAGTAAAACAACTTATCTAAGTTGTCCATAAAGTATTCACCACCAATGGTTTTCGTTTTTAGTTGTCAGGGAGGGGCTCTAAAAACCAAGTCTAGCGTATCTCATGCCAACTTCTAGCAATTTGATCTAAGACGGCCATCAGCTGAAAACACGCCGTGCTTCATGGAACGGGCGGAAATACGCACCCAGCCTTCATCGCGGTCGAAATAATAAATAAAGTATTTTTTTCATACCTCGGCAAAAATTACCGAAGTGACCAGAGGCAAATGAATTGTGCAGAAGACAATAAAAGGCGCTGCCCCGACATACGCAGTCAGTTCAACACCCATTGGTAAAAGAGAGCAACGCGTGCCTAAAAATTCTGCTGCAGAAAATCTCTGGCCAAACTAGCGGCGGTTGAGTCCGAGCTGGCAACTTCCTGCATCAGTCTTTTCGCTTCTGCAGTTTTGCCTTCAGTGTGATAAACCCGCGCCAACTTGAATTTGGCTTCTGGGGTTTTTTGGTGATTGGGGTACTGCTCCACCATCCGCTCAAACCAGCGTTTGGATTGCTCTTGATCGTTTTTCTGCAGATAGATTTGCCCAAGCCAATAAAAGGCGTTTGCAGAATAATGTCCCGAGGGGAAATCACTGACATAACGCAGAAGTGCATTGGCACCCGCATCCAAATCCCGCTGCTTCAACACAAGATCAATTGCGCTTCTGTAGGCTGCGAGTTCATCGGCAGGAGCGCCGTCAGGGGATACATCAGAAGTGGTGGGGGACGGCAGCGGCGCATCTGGGGGGCCACCTGCGGTGGAAGTAGCAGGACGAGAACTGGCGGAGTTGGCAAGCTGGCTCACCCGGCGATCAAGATCCAGATAATCGTCGAGGCGCTGTTGTTTGAGTTGGCGAATTTCGAAAGATTGCTGCTCAACCAAGCCGCGCAATTCGAGAACTTCCTGTTGCAACATCTGCAGCTGATTGAATACTTCAGCCTGGGCGGCTGCGTCTACTGGTGCAGAACGCGCAGGTGGCGATGAGCGTCCACCGACTGGCTGGGATTCGATAATCTGAACCTGGGCGTTTGCAAAAGACGCCGCCATCAAGAAGATGGCGGCCGAAATGTGTTTCAACATTTCCGAGAACTTATTGATAGCTCAGTTCTACACGACGGTTCTTAGACCAAGAGGTCTCGCCGCTGCCGCTTATAGCAGGACGCTCTTCACCGTAGCTGACGGTTTCGATTTTGGAGCTGCTTACGCCTTGGAGTACGAGGAAATCACGCACGGCATTGGCACGACGCTCACCAAGAGCCATGTTGTATTCACGAGTACCGCGCTCATCCGCGTGACCTTCAAGGCGCACAGACTTGGAAGCATTGCGCAGATATTCAGCGTGGCCGATCAGAGCAGCGCGAGCTTCAGGCAACAGCACAGCGGAATCGAATTCGAAATAGAAAACGGTGGCGAGTCCTGCAACGGCAGAAAAATCGCTATCCACGTCAACAGTGCTTTGAGTTACGCCAGCACCAGCACTGGTATCAACATCCGCGTTAGCATTCGGATCTTCAGCAGGCTTGTTGCTGGAGCAGCCTACCAACAAACCCGTTACCACGGCCAACACTGCAAAAGCTTTAAGTGACTTCAACATTTTCTTGCACTCCCAAGTGAGCATGAAATAAGTAAAAACCCAAGAACGTTATTTAGAAAACGGGGACCAGGACGGCTCCCGTACATCCCCCTGTTTCGACGGTAAGCGAAACTTTACACCTGCATCCATGGAGACCGCGGCCAAAACACCTTTATTCTGGTGCTGCGTTGCATATAGTAACATAGCTCCGTTTGGCGCGATGCTCGGTGATTCATCCAACCATGTTTCCGTCAGGATGCGCATATTACCAGTTTTCACGTCTTGCGATGTGATATGGAAAATGCCATCTCGGCGGTGCACCATGATCAAAGTTTTGCCATCAGGGGAGAGGCGCGGGCGCGCGTTATAATCTCCCTCAAACGTAAGCCGCTCCACTCGCCCTGTAGCCAAGCTCACTTGATAAATTTGCGGACTGCCTCCGCGATTGGAGGTAAAAATCAGCGACTTCCCATCGTGTGTCCAATTTGGTTCTGTATCAATCGCGAAATGATCGGTGATACGACGCAATTTTCGCGTGGCGATTTCCAGTGTGTAAATTTCCGGATTGCCATCCTTCGACAATACCAGCGCCAGCGACTGATCGTCGGGAGACCAAGCGGGGGCGCCATTCAAGCCCTGGAAATTCGTCATCTGGGTACGTTTACCAGTGGCGAGTTCCTGAATAAAAATCGCCGGACGCGTCGTCTCAAAAGAAACGTAAGCCACCTTGCTCATATCATTTGACCAAGCCGGTGATAATAGGGGCTCGCTCGAAGCAAATAAAACGCGGTCGCGCGCGCCATCCGCGTCGGCATAAACAAGGCGATAACGTCCGGCACCTGGTCGTTTTAAATCTTCCACATAAAGAATTTTAGTGCTGAAGGCGCCGCGAATACCCGTAATGGCTTCATATACGGCATCGCTGACCGCGTGCGCGATATCGCGCAATTGAGTGTCAGTCCCCGCCACTTGCTTCTGAAATACCTTGCGCTGGGATAGCACATCGTAGAGTTCGAATTGCAATTGATAACGGCCGCCAACATTGGTCATCTGACCGATTACCAAGTAAGACGCGCCGAGCATACGCCAGTCGCGGTAGAAAACCTCTGCCTCAGCTTTCGGCATGGACAACATATCTGTCTTGGGGACGGGACGGAAAAATCCGCTGCGCAGCAGGTCCGCCGATACAATGTCCTGAATATCTTCTGACAGACCGAGACTGCCGGCAAAAGGCACCACCGCAATCGGCGTCGGATTGTCCACTCCGGATGTAATCTCGATGGTGCGCCTCGCCATCGCCGGTGTTGCGAAGAGGCCCAATATAAAAATAAAAATCCAGCTATATTTCACTGTCTCAAATCCTGCGGATTGAAAAGAAATTCAAATTCACGATAGTGGCGCTCAAAGACTTCTCTCGGCATGTCTTTTATTTCGTCAAATTGCTCCACACTTTTCACCGCTTGCACGGCCGACAAATCAAACGCTGAATTACCACTGCCTTTCAGTACGTCAACACTCACTACACGTCCGGTGGGCACCAATTTAATCAACAAAAGACATTGCATACCATTGCGAGCGGATGCGGGGCGACTCCATTTGGCGCTCACCCGCTGGGCAATGGCACTCATATAACTCTGCGCTGTAACGGCGTAGGACTGTTCTTCCAATAGCGCCTGCTCCTGCGCTAGTGCCGCTTCAAATGCTTGCTGTTCGCGCTGCTTACGCACTTGCTCCCGCTGTTGTTTATCCGCCTCGGCTTTTGCCTTGCGCTCTGCCTCCGCTTTGCGTTCAGCTTCCGCCTTTTTGCGCGCAGCGTCTTCCTGCTGCTTTTTTTCCTGCTCTTTTTTCTTTCTTTCCGCTTCTGCTTTTTGCGCTTGCTCCTGCTTGCGCTTTAACTCCTGTTGTTTTTTCTGCTGCTCCAGACGCTCCTGCTCCTTGCGCTTCTGGGTCAGGTCGACCACTTGCGGTTTATCCGCAGGTTTTTGGCCCTTTGCTTGATCCTCAAGCTTTACCAGCTTCGCCTGGACAAAATTTGGCGTTTTGATTTGCGGCGGTGCCGGCGACGGTGTCAGACCAAAAAATAAAAAAGCCAACAAGGCCCCGTGCAAGCCTACGCTGAGAAGCGCGGGAACAATGTTTTTTTCAAAGATGGAAATCATCGCTCCGAATCAAATTCTCGGCGGGTCGGTAACTAGACCCACTGAGGGCGCGCCCGCTGCCTGCAGCTCAGTCATCAGCGCGACAACCATACCGTAAGGAACAGCAGTATCACCCCATACTAAAACTGGCGTTGCGGGTTTCTGCCGCAGGATCTTAGCTACTGTGTCGGTAATTTCTTTTAAAGGCTTGGGGCTCTGTTGATTCTGCCCCAGATTCAGATAATAGGTTCCGTCCGTTTTTACAGAAACAATCAGCGGTTCATCTTCCTTATTGTCGATCGGTGCCGACGGCGCCTGAGGAAGATCCACTTTCACGCCTTGCATCAATAAAGGTGCGGTCACCATGAACACCACTAACAACACTAGCATCACGTCGATGTAAGGAACGACGTTGATCTCCGCCATGGGCTTGCGTTTGTTGGGTGTCATAGTTCCGCCTAGCCCCCGTGCACCTGACGATGCAGTACGGCGGAAAACTCCTCTGCAAACGTATGATAGTTCGCCTTCAGCTGTTCTGCGCGAGCGGAGAACCGGTTATACGCAAGCACTGCTGGAATGGCGGCAAATAAGCCCATGGCAGTAGCGACGAGCGCTTCGGAAATACCCGGCGCCACAGTCGCCAGTGTCGCTTGATGAACATTCGCCAAACCGCGGAATGAGTTCATGATCCCCCACACCGTGCCGAACAAACCCACATACGGGCTGACGGATGCGACACTCGCCAAAAATGGTAGATTTTCCTCGAGCTTTTCCTCCTCCCGGGCAAGCGCGACACGCATCGCCCTCTGGGTACCTTCCATAACGGCATCTTTATCGGTACCGGGCTGCTGACGTAAGCGGGAAAATTCTTTAAAGCCAGCGCGAAAAATATTTTCTACGCCTTCAGCGTTATCGCGCGCGGAATTGCCTTGGCGATACAACTGTGAGAGGTCGATGCCGGACCAAAACTGCCGTTCGAAATTCACCATCGCCTGTTTGGCGCGGGCCTGATAGATACCGCGTTGCACGATCATGTACCAGGAGACGACAGAAGCGAGCATTAGCAGCGCCATCACCAACTGCACCAGCAGGCTGGCTTCAGCGATTAGATGCCAAATGGAGAGCGTTTCAGTCTGGTTCATCAAAGCCGTTCCTTATACGTATCTTGTTGATGGCAGACGCATTGAATATGCAAAGCATATATCCCACGCTCCGAACCAGCCAAACAAAACCCAAAGAATGAGACATGTTTCTGTATGGATTTTGTGTTGCGCGGAAAGACAGCACAGCGCAACCGCGTCATGAGCCGACTGGTATTCGCGGCAACACGGTCGCCAACGCGACAAAACGCATGTTTGAGCTTCATAGAGATAGGGAGTTCCATAACGCAGAATTGCGGCGAGACGTCGCGGGAGATGAGTCGTTTGAGGCGCCGGATTTTATAGGTTTCGAATTCGCTGTGCTATAGACAGTATAAATTTTTTTTAAAACCCGGGAAGATCCGACTGATTAGGGCGAGCGGACTTCAAACCAAAATGGTCGTAAGCATACTGAGTCGCCACTCGACCGCGCGCTGTACGCATCATGTATCCTTGCTGAATCAAGTAAGGCTCCAGCACATCCTCTATAGTATCGCGCTCCTCGCTGATGGCCGCCGCCAGACTTTCCACCCCTACCGGCCCCCCGCCGAATTTTTCCATCAATGCCAACAGCAGACGGCGGTCCATATGGTCAAATCCGCGCGCATCCACGTTCAACATGTTCAGCGCCGCATCCGCTACGGCGGCACTGACAACGCCGCCATTTTTGATTTCCGCATAATCGCGCACGCGTCGCAGCAAACGGTTCGCGATCCGCGGCGTACCGCGCGAGCGTTTCGCCACTTCCTCCGCGCCATCGATGTCCAGCTGCACACCAAGAAGCTGCGCCGAACGCATGACGATCTGAGTGAGGTCCACGACATTATAAAATTCAAGGCGCTGCACAATGCCGAAGCGATCACGCAGGGGCGATGTCAGCAGACCCGCCCTCGTGGTCGCCCCCACCAAAGTGAAGGGAGGCAGATCGAGTTTGATAGAACGCGCCGCTGGGCCTTCGCCGATCATAATGTCGAGCTGATAATCCTCCATCGCGGGGTACAGGATTTCCTCGACCACAGGACTAAGGCGATGGATTTCATCGATAAAAAGCACATCACCCGGCTCGAGATTGGTCATAAGCGCGGCGAGATCGCCTGCTTTTTCCAACACCGGACCTGAAGTGGTTTTCAGGTCCGCATTCATTTCAGCCGCAATAATATTGGCGAGGGTGGTTTTGCCGAGACCGGGAGGACCGAATACCAAAGTGTGATCGAGCGGTTCACCGCGTTTTTTCGCCGCGCCGATGAAAATTTCCATCTGCTCGCGCACCACCGGCTGGCCAATATAGTCGCGCAGCGTTTTAGGACGAATCGCGCGGTCTTGTACATCCTCGCGAGGTTTGGCAATGCCGTCAATTAGACGGCCCGCAGCAAATTCATCCGGTTCGATCATGTGGAAATCTCACAAATTATTTCGGCATCATGCTGCGCAACGCCAGCCGGATCAAATCCTCGCTGCGTTCAACATTGTGCTCTGACAACACACCGTTGATCGCCTTGGCGGCTTCAACAGGCTTGTAACCGAGCGCGATCAAGGCGCTCTCGGCATCCGCAACGATTTGATTTTCCGACGTCACCGCTGCCTTGGCCGGCGCCGGAATTGGGCCATCCGCCGCCGCAGACCAGTCGCGCAGGCGATCGCGCATTTCCACGATCAAGCGCTCTGCCGTTTTTTTGCCGACCCCCGGAACCTGCACCAACGCATTGAGATTGTTGTTCATGACACAGCGGACAAACTCGCTGCTGTCCATACCCGACAAAATACCCAACGCCATTTTCGGCCCGACATTGCTCACCTTGATCAACTGGCGAAACAAGGCGCGGTCTTCTTTATTGATAAAGGCAAATAACTGCTGCGCGTTTTCGCTGACGGAAAAATGGGTGTGCAACACCACCTCTTCACCGACAGCGGGCAAGCTGTAAAAAGTCGTCATAGGTGCCAGCAGGTCATAACCGACCCCGTGCACATCCACCAGCAAATGCGGCGGTTGTTTCTCCAGAAGTACGCCGCGCAAACGTCCGATCACACCAATCTACCCCGCCGAAAATGACGCGCCTGCGTCAGATGAATCAAATTGTGTTGCGTGTTCGCGTGACAGAGCGCCACCGCCAACGCATCCGCCGCGTCCTCTTGCGGTGCACTCGGCAGACTTAACAGGGTCTTCACCATATGTTGCACTTGGAGCTTATCCGCAGCTCCCGTGCCGACGACCGACTGTTTCACCTTGCGCGTTTCATATTCAAAAACGGCGAGCTCGCGGCTCACACCTGCGACTATAGCCGCGCCTCTGGCCTGCCCCAGTTTCAAGGCCGAGCCGGCGCTTTTAGCCATAAACACCTGCTCGATCGCCATCTCATGGGGATGGAATTGCGTAATGATTTCAGAAACTGCAGCAAAAATTTCTTTCAAGCGTTCCGGCAGTGTCAACTCCGCTGGAATGCGAATCACGCCGCTGGCGATATAGCGATTTTTTGCCCCCGCGCGCTCCACCAGCC
>JAEZGT010000387.1 GCA_023416875.1 Pseudomonadota bacterium | reverse complement strand
CGGTCGATCCCCATGCTGTGCAAAAGGCGAATGGACACAAGGTTGCGCGACATGTATAGCGCTTTGCGCAGGCGTGTGGGACCGAGGAAATCGCCGCCGGAATTTTCGGGCCGCCATGCGGCTTCCTGGTGATCATCCTCAAACACTATAGGTGCGTCATTGATGATACTCGCGGCGGTGTAGCCATTTTCCAATGCCGCTGTATACATGAAGGGTTTAAAACTTGAGCCAGGTTGGCGCCGTGCCTGAGTTGCTCGATTGAAATTGCTCTGTTGAAAATCCAAGCCGCCAACCAGAGCTAGAATTGCGCCATTGCGAGGGTTGAGCGTCACCAGAGCGGCTTGCGCTTGAGGAATCTGGGTCAGTTCCCATTTCTCACCCTGATAACGCAGGCGGACAACGTCACCTACTTCAAATAAATCTTGCGGGCCGGACGGTTTAGGGCCGACACGGTTTACGGAAACATAAGGACGCCAATCCGTTAATGCGCCCTCCCACGGCAGTTTTACCTGTTCACCGTTGCTCAACAAAAAGCGTAATTCGCTATCCGTAATGTCGATGATGGCTGCTGGCCGCATTTCTGCGTAAACCGGTAATTCGGCGAGGCTTTGTTGGAGAGAGCTATACCAGTTTTTCAGCAGCTCATTGTCCGCATCTACACCGGTAGCGATAGCTTTCGCGATCTCTTCAGATGGTTGAAGTTTTTGTTCGGGGCCGCGGTAGCCATGGCGTTTGTCATAGTCCTGCAGGCCGAGGATCACCGCTTCCCTTGCGTCCGACTGTAACTGGCTGTCCAAAGTTGTATATACCCGGTAACCGTCGGTGTAGGCCTTGGGTCCAAACATTTCCAAAGCTGTACGGCGTGCCATTTCAGCTACATAGGATGCATTCAAATCGAGATTGCTGCCGTGATATTTTGCGGCGCCAGACTCATTGATGGCTTGCTGGTAGGTGATCTCATCAATTTTTCCTAGCTCCAGCATGCGTCCGAGAATCCAGTCTCTTCTCTCTGTTGCACGGCGGACGTTGGCTAACGGATTTATGGTTGAAGGGGCTTTTGGGATACCTGCCAGCATAGCCAGTTGGGCGATGGACAATTGGTCTAGGTCTTTGCCGTAATAAACCTGAGCGGCGGCGTGAATGCCGTAAGCCCTATTGCCCAGGAAGATAACGTTGACGTAGAGCTCCAAAATTTCTTCTTTGGACAGTTCCCTCTCGATGCGCAAAGCGAGTAAGATCTCGTTAAATTTGCGTTTGAACTCCTGACGTTTTGTAAGAAAGAAGTTGCGTGCAACCTGCATGGTGATTGTGGATCCTCCTCCCTGGATATCTCCAGACATCAATAATTGTGAAGATGCTCGCATAAGTCCCTTAATCGAAACACCATGATGGGAGTAGAATTGGGCGTCTTCCGCTGACAATAAGGCGTCAACGTAGCCTTGAGGAATTTCCTGAAACTTGACGGGAGTGCGGCGCATCTCGCCGATCTCACCGATGAGCTTGCCATCACTAGAATAAATACGCAGTGGAGTTTGAAGGCGGATATCACGCAAACTCTCCACAGATGGCAAAGATGGGCTAAGGTATAAGTGGGTTCCGGCCAAAACGGCAAAAGAACCTCCTATGCCGGTTAGCAGGATCCAGGACAGTACCAATAATATGTTTTTTAGATTCATTGAATTGGTCTAGTTGGTTTCTGATTGTGGAGCGTCCCAGCAGGCTGGCTATTATAAGACCTTTTTCACACTTTACACGTACGGCCTCAAGTTGCAGCCTTTTGTTAAAGTGCTATAACATAAACATCAGCTAAGTAGTGGAAATAGATAGAAAAATGAGCCTTCTCAGTTTTTTGGATAAAAAAACAAAGCCGATGCTTGGCCTGGATATCAGTTCCACTACAGTCAAAATGTTGGAGTTGAGTCGCCAAGGCAGTGGCTTCCGCGTAGAGAACTATGCGGTTCGGGCGCTACCGGCCAATTCGGTGGTGGAAAAAAATATTAATGATGTGGAAGCGGTCGCTCAGGCAATAAAAGCGACTGTGCAATCCTCCCGCTCCAAACTCAAAGACGCCGCTGTGGCTGTGCCGGGATCTGCCGTGATCACCAAGATGATCGATATGCCGGCAGGGCTTAGTGAAGATGCGATGGAGCTGCAAATTTCCCTCGAAGCCGATCAATATATTCCCTATCCCCTTGAAGAGGTCGCGCTGGATTTTGATGTTCAGGGCGTTTCGGATAAATCTCCTGATCAAGTTAAAGTTCTGCTCGCCGCCTGCCGAAAAGAAAATGTCGAGACTCGCGCGGCCGTACTGGAATTGGCAGATCTACATCCGAAAGTTGTGGATGTGGAAGCCTATACCATGGAGCGCGCCTTCGCTTTGATCCGCGACCAGTTGGCGGATCAGCAGGATCAAGTAGTCGCAATCGTAGATATAGGTTCGACCATGACGACGCTCAGTGTCCTAGTTGATGGTAGAACGGTTTATACCCGCGAACAGCTATTTGGTGGCCGTCAGCTAACGGAGGAAATTCAGCGGCGTTACGGGCTTTCTGAGGAGGAGGCTGGCCTTGCCAAAAAGCAAGGCGGTTTGCCCGATGATTATGAGCCCGAAGTGCTCGATCCCTTCAAAGACTCCGTTGTTCAGCAAGTTACCCGCTCATTGCAGTTCTTTTTTTCTTCCAGTCAATACAATGACGTGGACCATATAGTGCTGGCTGGTGGTGTTGCGTCCATGGCGGGGTTGGCGGAATTAATTGAAGAAAAGCTGGGTACTTCCGCTAGCGTTGCCAATCCTTTCGCTAATATGTCTATATCGTCCCGCGTGAATTCCGCCGCCCTGGCGAATGATGCCCCCGCATTGATGATCGCAACTGGTTTGGCTCTGAGGAGTTTTGATTTCGATGGCTAGAATTAACCTCCTTCCTTGGCGTGAAGAGTATCGCCAGGAGAAAAAGAAAGAGTTCCTCACCCAGCTCGGTGCTGTCTGTGTGGTGGCTGTAATAGTCGCATTCGGATGGGTCCGCTATGTGGACGGTTCTATCGAGAATCAAAATCAGCGCAATCAGATTTTGCAAAATGAGATTGCTGTGCTTGATAAACGCGTTCAGGAAATTAATGAGCTGAAGAAAAAGCGCCAGCAACTGATTGCCCGTATGAAGGTAATTCAGGATTTGCAGGGTACGCGTCCTACCATCGTTCGTTATTTTGATGAGATTGTTCGTGCTGTTCCTGATGGTTTGTTTTTTACGAATCTGACGCGGCAAGGTGGTCTTGTTTCGGTTAAAGGTGTTACCGAATCCAGTAACCGCGTATCAAGTTTTATGCGCAACCTTGACCACTCCGAGTGGTTCGCCAATCCGAATTTAAAGTCGATCACTGCATCAGGTAAATATGGCGAGCAGGCGTCTGAGTTCTTTCTGCAATTCAATGCTGTATTGCCTGCGAGCGAAAAACCGGAAGGTGGTGCCTAAACATGGCTGGAATGTCTGAATACGCGGAACAACTTAAAAATCTCAATCTGTCGGATCTTGATTGGGAGCGCATAGGTGTATGGCCAGTGCCTGCGCGCATTTTTGTTTGTCTGCTGGCTTGTGCAGTCATCATCGCCGGCGCCTACTTTCTTATCGTGAAAGACAAAAATATGGAACTCGCAGGCGCGCAGCGAAAAGAAGTTGATCTGAAATCGACCTTCGAAAAAAAGGCCTATGAAGCGGCCAACCTGGAAAAATATCGCCAGCAGATGGCTGAAATGGAAGAGTCTTTTGATGCGCTGAAAAAGCAGTTGCCGAAAGATACGGAAGTGCCTGGTCTGCTGGAAGATATTGATGAAAAAGGTATCGACAGTCGGCTGGACATTGAGAGCATCACGCTGAAGCCTGAGATCGCCTCCGAGTTTTACGTCGAGCTCCCCATCGAAATCAAAGTCGCCGGCGGGTATCACGAGTTTGGCGCGTTTGTGAGTGGTGTTGCTGGAATGCCTAGGATAGTGACTCTGCACGATTTCGACATCAAGCGTGACGAAAAGGCAGGCAAGCTTCAGATGACCATTCAAGCCAAAACCTACAGATATAAAGAGCAGGAATAGTGCGGATGGTTACAACATTAATAAAAGGCCCTGCGCGGTTGCGGATAATTCTTGCCTCTTGCAGCCTTCTAACTTTTGTCGGCTGTTCCTTTGGCGATGATCATGCGGATTTGCACAGTTACGTAGCGGAAGTTAAAGCAAAGCCTCAAGGTGCGAT